>NZ_JCBANC010000033.1:0-66439 GCF_059760815.1 Achromobacter sp. 1012554356
GCCCGCGGTCGTGCGGGCGACGCCGATGCGCCGGTACAAACGCGGCAGATTGGCCACCACCAGCGTGCCCGCCAGAAAATGCAGCGTGACGGCGCCCGACACCAGTCCGACGCTCCAGCCGGTGCGCTGGACGACGGCGTGCAGGAATACCGGCGGCCCGTAAAAGCCCACGCCCCAGCCGAAAACGGCGAGCACGAAGGTGGCGCAAAGGACTGTCCAGCCGAAAAAGGAAGGGGAGGCGGTCATGGAAGGGCAGGTGGGATGTCGGTTTCGTTGGGGCGAAGTATGCTTACGCCCTACACACAACACTTTGGTCCATACCGAATCATGGATTCCGAGTTCGCCGATATCAACCTGTCCGCCGTCGCGGGCGCCATCGCCGATCCCGCGCGCGCCCGCATGCTGTGCGTGCTGCTGGACGGCCGCGCGCGCACCGCCACGGAGCTGGCCGCGGCCGCCGACATCGGCGCGTCCACGGCCAGCAGCCATTTCCAGCGTCTGCGCGATCAGGGCCTGGTCGAGATGGCCGTACAGGGCAAGCATCGCTACTACCGGTTGGCCAGCGGCGAAGTCGGCCATGCGTTGGAAGCGCTGCTGGTGGTGGCCGGCGCCGAGCGCACCCCATTCAAGCCGACCACACCTTCCGCGCTGCGCGACAGCCGCACCTGCTACGACCACATGGCTGGCACGCTGGCCGTGCGAATCCATGATGAGATGCTGGCCCGGCACTGGTTGCAGCCGGACGGCCGCGATTATCTGCTGACGCCGCTGGGTGAGGCCTCGCTCGCGCAGGTGGGCGTTGATGCCACGCAAGCGCGGCAGCGCCGCCGCCGCTTCGCCTGCGCATGCCTCGATTGGAGCGAACGCCGGTCGCATCTGGGCGGCGCGCTGGGCGCGGCGCTGCTCGATGCGCTGTTGGCGCGCGGCTGGATCAGCAAGGATCTGGACTCGCGCGCGCTGCGCATCACGGCCAAGGGCGAACGGCAGTTCCCGGCCTTCTTTGGCCTTGCCGGCGACCAGCCCGCAGCTCAAAAGGACGCGCATGCAGCAGCCTGATCGCTTCCTTCTCGCCTCTGCCGATCCCTACCGTCCCAACCGGCGGCGTACCCGCACACAAGCTTTCAAGCCGCGGATGCGGCTTTTTTTACGTCTTCCCGTCCCTTGCGGACTGCTTTTCAACCCTGCTCAGGAGGTGGCCTTGCCTACGCTGGCCTTGCACGCGTTCCGTCACGTCATGTCGATCGTGACGGAACTGCGCATCGACGTTAACCATAGTCCCCAAGAGGTCGACAAGGAACTCGATGCCATCCACAACCGCATGAATCGTCCGATGGACCGCCTGCATGGATTGCCGGAGGTCAAGACCGACATCCCTGGCATCGTGCTTCGCTACCGCGAAGCCGACGGCGAGTATTACGTGTATGTGGTGGACGTGCGACGCGGCCGGCTGGCGGGCTATACGGTCTTCAACCGCCTGATCGAAGTGGGGCGGCGCGCCGATCCCTACGTGCGCGCCCCGCATTCGAAATACGCTGCGCCATACCAGGGCATGGGGCTGGCGACGGCGGTGTACCGCTGGGCGCTGGATGCGGGGCTCTGCATCCTCAGCGGCGCGCGCCAATCGGTCGGCGCGCATCGTCTATGGATGGGGCTGGCACGCGACTACGCGCTGGGCTTCGTGGACCTTCGATGCAAGCAGCTTACGTATCTGGGACCGGCAGTCAGTGAGAGCGTGCGCGACGATCTGCACACCCGCATGATCCTGCTGGGCCGGGGCTGGCGGCTGGACGATTACAGGCGCGTGACAGGGATGAAAGTGTCCCAGGATGCGCTTTCACAACAGGCCCTAGGGTAATCCCCGGGAAACCGCCTTCGATGCTGCACCGCCCGCAGGCGGTGCAGCCCCGCAAGCCGCGTCAGCGCTACCTTTCGGCGCGAATGCGGTTTTGCTTCCCAGCATTTGAGAAACGGGGACGCGCTTGCGGCAGCGCAACAGTGTTTCTATTTTCTGCTTGGGTTACAAAACTTATCCGAAGTGTCATCAAATCACGGAGTATGCTCGACGGCAGATAGAGGACTACCGAAGTGCATCAGAACAACTTGATCTACAAGGGATACCGCCTCACGGCCAAGGTCTCCCGGGGCAGCGGCGCTATCGAAGTTCCGGCGCAAGCCAGCGGCCCCGTCTTCATCGCATCGGTGATGGTCGTGCAGGCAGGCGCCATCCTTGAAGGCGGCGACGAATATCCCGTACCGCAATTTGCCGGGGGCGGCTTTGTCTACAGCCCACGCGAGGCCGTCCATGCGGCCATCGTGCATGGCCGCGAGATCGTGGACGGCCTGACCAATCTGCCAGCCTGACTCCTGCGGCCCTGACGGCTAGGCCGAAAACACCTCGCGCCAGTCGCGGGTCTTGGCCAGCGTCTGCACGGTGGCGGACTGCTCCAGAATCGTCACGGCTTTCTTGAATTCCTCGGCCGACGCGCCGTCTTCCAGAATCACCATGCGCGAGTTGCGCGCATCGGCCATCTTCACGTCGGACATCTTGCCGTGGGTCTGATAGACCTGCGTCCAGTCCATCTTCTTGCCAGCCTTCAGGGCAATCGGTTCGATGTAAGTCAGGGCGGTGCTGCCCGCCGCGCGCACCGCATACGCAAAGTCCGCCGTGTGACCGCTGCTGCCCTTGGCGCGCGCGCCCTTTACCATGCGGTTCACGCCCACGCCTTCGGCCAGCGCGCGTCCCACCTGGGCGCGGAAGCGCAGTTGGCTGAAACGCGGCATCCACTTGGCGCATTGAAACGACAGCGCCATTGCCAGCTTCACCGCGTCCCACAACGCTTCCTGCAACTGCTCGTTCGGACCCGATGCCACGATGGCGCCCGACCGGTCGAAGTGGGCAAGGGTGACGCCGGGCGTCTCGTTCAGGATGTCGATGCGCTTTGCCGCCACGTCGATGCCGAAGCTCGACGCATGCATCGCGGTCTCACAGGCGTCGGTCAGGTAGAACGATGACTCGTCCGGATGCGCGATGAAGAAGGCGGCGTGCTGGCCGTCGAGGCCCAGCGTCATGGGAGACACGGCGCGGATGGCGTATTCGCCCGCCGGCAGGACAGTCCAGCCGGAGGCTTCCAGAAAATTGCTCATAGGATCAGTTCGATTTGGCGGCCTTTGAGGGGATGCGCAAAGCCGCCGGCCAGCGTCAGGTTCGCTCGCGGCAGGAAATACTGCATCAGCGCCGCAATGGTGTCCAGCGCGGGCACGACGGGCTCGGCATAGCCTTCGCCTTCCTCGACCCAGATGTGCTCGTGGCTGCGGTCGGCCAGCGGTTTGCGGTACTGCGGCCGGTCGGCGCCCACCAGACTGGTGTGAAACGAGTCGTCGGTGTCGACGCCGTACACCCGGTGCGGACCCACGAACAGGCTGGCACAGAACGCCTCTGTCAGAAAGATGGTGGCCTGTCCGTGCACGGCCGTGCGGGCGCCCCGGTACATCACGCGAAAGATCACGTCCTCACGCACGTCGCCCTTGATCTTGCAAGGGCTGCTGAACTCCATCCACTGCGCGCTGCCCGCGGCCGGCTTTGGGATCCAGAGGATCGGCTTCGCGGTTTCCTTGGGTTCGGCAAGAATCTCTTGCACCTCATCAACGGTGATTAGCGGTTCGAACTTGTTGGCCATGGAAACAGATAAAGGGTCTTGGGCGCGCGCGGGCAAACCTGCGAGAGGCAAGCGCTGCGCCCGCCGCGCCGCGGAAGAGAAACACGCGCGCGCAGCATTGCGAGGGGGCGTAATCTTACAAGATGAAGACGGCCGGGGTCAGTTGGCTGTATGGATATACAGTTAACGCAGCAGGCCGACGCCGGCTTGGAACCAGAACGCGCCGGTTTAGAGCGAAGTCGCGCCAAACGTGTCGCACTGCTTGATGCTGCCGCTTTCCAGACCGCGCTTGAACCAGCGCACGCGCTGCGCCGAACTGCCGTGTGTGAAGGCATCGGGCACCACGTACCCCTGGCTCTGCTTCTGCAATCGGTCGTCGCCGATGGCTGTGGCTGCCGCCAGCGCTTCCTCGACGTCGCCGCCTTCGAGGATGTTGCGCGCCGCATCCGCGCGCTGCGCCCACAGGCCGGCAAAGCAATCCGCCTGCAGTTCCAGGCGCACCGACAGCGCATTGGCCTGCGAAGGGTTGCGGCGGCGCAGTTGATCCACCTGATCCGAAATGCCCAGCAGGTGCTGCACATGATGGCCGACTTCATGGGCGATCACATACGCCTGTGCGAAATCGCCGGGCGCCTTGAACCGGTTCTGCAGTTCGTCAAAGAACGTCAGGTCTATATAGACCTTGCTGTCGCCCGGGCAATAGAAGGGCCCCATGGCCGATTGCCCGGTGCCGCAGGCCGTGGGCGTGGCGCCCCGAAAGAGCACCAGCTTGGGCTCGACGTACTGGCGGTTCAGTTCGTTTTGGAAGATGGTGTTCCACACATCCTCGGTTTCGCCCAGCACCTTGGACACGAAAACGGCCTGGGGATCGTTGGCCGGCGGGGCCGTCGCGGGCGCTTGCTGCTGCACCGCCGGGCCTTCGGCCATATCCAGGACCACGCGGGGATCAACACCGAAGTACATTGCGACAAGGGCAAGTACTATCGTGCCTATGCCGATGGTGCCGCGGCCCCCGATTCGCGGGCCGCCCGAACGGCGGTCTTCCACATTGTTGCTCTGGCGCGAATTTCCAAGGCGCATGTTCGTTCTCCGGGGCGGATCGGCGATACCGCCATTTTGCATCGCCGCGCAATTGAGCGGCCTTCAAGGATGTTAGGATAAACCCATGGCTTTGTACTTCTCTGTCCACCCTGCAAATCCCCAGCCGCGGCTGCTCAAGCAAGCCGCGCAATGGCTTAATGACGGGGGCCTGGTTGCCGTTCCCACCGACTCCAGTTACGCCGTCGTCGCGCGCCTCGACGACAAAAACGCCGCCGACGGGCTGCGTCGCCTTCGCGGACTGGACGAACGCCACCACCTTACGGTCCTGTGCCGCGACCTGGCCGAAATCGGCCACTTCGCCCGCGTCGACAACAAGCAATACCGCCTGCTGAAGGCCGCGACCCCCGGCCCCTGGACCTTCATTCTCGAAGCCACCAAGGAAGTCCCGCGGCGCGTTTCGCACCCTTCGCGCAAGACCATCGGCATCCGCGTGCCGGATCACGCCGTCCTCTTGGGCCTGCTGGAACAGGCGGGCTCGCCCCTGCTGTCCACGACGCTCATTCCCAAGGATGAAACCGAGGCTTTGAACGACGCCGAGGATATCCGCGCGCGCTACGACCACGATCTGGCCGCCATCATCGATGCGGGCGCCTGCCCGCAAGCGCCCACCACAGTCATCGACCTCACGGGCGACGATCCCCTTGTGGTGCGCCTGGGCCGCGGCGATCCCGCCACTCTCGGACTTGTCTGATTCCTCTCCTCGACTCGATGCACGAGACGCGCCGCGCCGGCGCGTGGCTCATCTACAATCCGGTTCGCCATGAATGACATCATCCAAACCATTGCGGTCTACGCGATACCGGTTATCTTCGCCATCACCCTGCACGAAGCCGCGCACGGCTACGTGGCGCGCATGCTGGGCGATCCGACCGCCTACCAGGCCGGACGGGTCAGCCTGAATCCGGCGCGCCACATCGACCCCATCGGCACCCTGCTGGTGCCGGTTGCCATCCTGCTGGCCTCCAAGCTCATCGGCGGCTCCATGCTGCTCTTCGGTTGGGCCAAGCCGGTTCCGGTCGACTTCGGCCGCCTGCGCCGTCCCAAGAAAGACATGGCCTGGGTGGCCCTGGCCGGACCGGCCGCCAACCTGTTCATGGCCATTCTGTGGGCCCTGTCGCTGCGCCTTTTCATGGAAAGCGGCCTGCACGAAAGCTTCTGGTTCGAAATGGCCGTCGCGGGCGTCAACGTCAACCTCGTGCTGATGGCGCTGAACCTGCTGCCCATCCTGCCGCTGGACGGCGGCCGCATCCTGTTCAGCCTGCTGCCCAATCGTCTGGCTTGGCAATATTCGAAAATCGAGCCTTATGGATTGATCATCGTCATTGTCCTGCTGGTCACCGATGTGCTCTGGTTATTGATGCAACCGGTGCTCGCGCTGGGAACGACAATCGTTCAGTGGTTTCTGTAAGATTCCACCCAATATCCGTTAAACTCAGCGGTTTCACTGAATCAGGCCCTGGGGCAATCCCGCCGCGGGGTTTTGGAGCCCGAATCTATGGCATCCCCTGCTACCGCCGCAGGCGTTAATTTCCAGGGCAGCATGGTGGCCCTGGTCACCCCAATGCAACCCGACGGCAGCCTGGACTACGCTGCCTACCGGTCGTTGATCGACTGGCACGTCCAGGAAGGCACCGACGCGCTGGTGGTGGTGGGAACCACCGGGGAGTCGCCCACGGTCTCCATGGAAGAACACGCGGAACTGATCCGCGTTGCCGTTGAACACGCCGCCGGCCGCATTCCGGTCATCGCAGGCGTGGGCGCCAACTCCACCGACGAAGCCATCCACCTGACGCGCCACGCCAAGGCGGTCGGCGCCCAGGCTGGCCTGTCGGTCGTTCCGTACTACAACAAGCCGTCGCAAGAAGGCCTGTACCGCCACTTCCGCACCATCGCGGAAGCCGTCGACCTGCCCACCATTCTGTACAACGTGCCGGGCCGCACCGTTGCCGACATGAGCAACGAGACGATCCTGCGCCTTGCGCAGGTGCCGGGCATCATCGGCATCAAGGACGCCACCGGCGACATCGCCCGCGGCGGCCTGCTGCTCCGCGAGGCGCCCGCCAGCTTCCAGGTCTTCAGCGGGGACGATCCCACCGCGGCAGCCCTGATCCTGCTGGGCGCGCGCGGCAATATTTCCGTCACGGCCAACGTGGCGCCCAAGCTCATGCGTGACCTCTGTGCCGCCGCCCTGGCGGGCGACGTGCCGAAGGTCCGTGAACTTAACGCGTTCCTGGCGCGTCTGAACAAGGCTTTGTTCGTTGAAGCCAACCCCATCCCCGTCAAGTGGGCGTTGGCCGAAATGGGCCGCAGCGCACTTGGCTACCGACTGCCACTGGTCGAACTGAGCGCGCAGCATCACGCAACGGTGCGCAACGCGCTCCAGGAAACGGGACTGCTCTAAATATCGTGAGGAAACGTATGAACAAGCGTCATGCCGGTTTGTCGGCATTGATGTCTCTGGTGTTGCTGGCCGGGTGCTCCGAGGTCAACCAATTCCTGGGCAATGAAGAATCAGTCGACTACAAGAGCGCAGTGAACCAACGCGGAGAGCCCCTGAGCATTCCGCCCGACCTGACGCAAGCCAACAGCGACCCCCGCTACCGCGCGCCGGCCTCCGGCTCCACCACCTTCTCTGAATTCCAGCAGCAAGGCGTAACCCAGGCCAGCGCCCCGAAGACCAGCAACGTGCTGCCCAACCGCACCGACATGCGTGTCGAGCGCGACGGCGATCTGCGTTGGCTGGTGGTGGACCGCCCGCCCGAGCAGGTGTTCCCCCGCCTGGTCGACTTCTGGACCGAAAACGGCTTTACCGTCGCCAGCAACAACCCCAGCGCCGGTCTGATCGAAACGGACTGGGCCGAGAACCGTGCCAAGATCCCGGAAAGCTGGCTGCGCCAAGCGCTGGGCGCGGTGCTCGAATCGGCCTGGGATAGCGGCGAGCGCGAGAAATTCCGCACCCGCGTCGAACGCGTCAACGGCCACACCGAGATCTACGTCAGCCACCGCCAGATGCTCGAAAAGCGCGTCGGCTCCGACGGCGGCCAGGTGCAGTGGCAGAACGGCAAGGAAGACCCGGGCCTGAACGCCGCCATGCTGGCGCGCATGATGGTCTACCTGGGCACCGACGTCGACAACGCCCGCAAGCTGGTGCAGCAGGCCGAAGCGTCGCCGCAGCGTCCCGCCGTGCAGCAGGATGTCCGCGCGCAGGGCGCGTCCCTCATCGTCAGCGAATCGTTCGACCGCGCATGGCGTCGTGTCGGCGTGGCGCTCGATGGCGGCGGCTTCGCCGTCGAAGACCGCGACCGTTCGGCCGGCGACTACTTCGTGCGCTATGTCGACACCGACACCGGCGAAAAGATGGAACAGCCCGGTTTCTTCAGCCGTATGTTCTCTGGCGACAAGAAGGCGCAGGCGCCCCAGTACCGCATCCACCTGGTGGGCAGCGGCGAACAGACCACCGTCTCGGTGCTGGACGCCAACGGTTCGCCTGACAACAGCCCGACGGCGCAGCGCCTGCTGAGCGTCCTGAAGGACAAGATGTAATTGAAACGCCAGGCCGCGCACGCTCCGCGTGCCGCGGCCGCCGGCAGGGTTCCAACGGAATCCTCGCCCGGCTGGCGGCAAATGCGGCCTTCAATGGCCGCCTGCGCTGCGGCAAGACACAAAAAAACCCTGGCATGACATGCCAGGGTTTTTTTTGCGTCTTTCAGTGCGGGGGTTCGTGCCTGAAGCTTTACGACGCCGGGGTGGTCGAGCCGCCCGGAGTGGTCGAACCGGAGCCGGGCGTCGTGCCAGGCGTCGGCGCGGGCGAGGCCGGCGGCGTGCCGCCAGGAGCGGGTGCGGGCGTGGAGGCGCCCGGAGTCGGGTTGGCCGCCGGTGCCGGGGCATCTTCCTTCTTGTTGCAAGCGCTGAGCGCGACGGCCAGCACCGAGGCAATAATCAAGGTTTTGCTCATCATTATTTGAACTCCTATAGATGACGACTCTTGAAACCCCGTTAGGGGAAACCAGAATTCAGGCTACAGGAAGGTTCAAGCCGATCGCGTATGAAAGTTAAAGCGGTGGCATCCCAAAAGCAACAAACCTTTCAGCTTGGTGTTATGTCTTTCTTGATGTGACCCGCCTTACAGACCTGATTTCTTTCTGTGCGACACGGATACGCCGACGTTTCCAGATACTACTCGGGGCGGTAATGAATCCAGCCCGAGTCCAGCCAGTCCGCCAAGCAGGTGCGCGCGTCCTCCGATAAGCGGGCGCAAGCGGGATGCGCGCAATCCAGGCTACGCGCGTCAGCCAATAGGCGCAATGCCGTGTCCGCGGGCGTCATAGCCGTTTCCCCATTAATGAAGAGCTGCTTGCCGCGATAAAGCATGCGGCTGCGGCGATCCAGCACGAGGCGGCCGGACGCGGGCCAGTCTTCCTCCAGATCCACGTCCATGCCCTCGGGCGCATCGAACACGCTGAGATTGCTGGGCTCGGTCAGCCAGCAGCCCAGGAAGCGCGACGCCAGGGCGTCGTCAAAGCGCAGTTTTTCGACAGTGTCCAGCGTGGCGGCCACCAGTGCGTCGGGCAGCGCCGCAGGGGTGTCCACGGCCGGCTGGGCCGGATCGCGGTACACGGCCGACAGCTTTGCGCCGGGCAACGCCGGTTCGCCGTAGGGGCCACCCAGAAGGCCCACGCGCGCCATGACCTGGTCGGCGGCCGCTTCCAGCAGGCCGCGCGCCAGCGTGGCCTGCGTCGGCGCGCGAAAGCCGATGGAGATCGTCATGCACCCGTCGCCCATGGCAATGCCGTCATGCGCGGCCTGCGGCGGCAGGTACAGCATGTCGCCGGGTGATAGCACCGCCTTTTCCTCGGGCTGGAAGTTGCTCAGGATCTTGAGCGGCAGGCCCGGCTCCAGCGACAGATCCTTTTGCCGGCCATAGCGCCACTCGCGCTCGCCCGCGGCCTGCAGCAGGAACACGTCGTAGCTGTCAAAGTGCGGGCCGACGCCGCCGCCGTGGCTGGCAACGCTGATCATCACGTCGTCCAGGCGGGCGTCCGGAATGAACCGGAACAAGGCCATCAGCTCGGCTGCCGCATCGCTGTGCAGATCCACGCTTTGCACCAACAGGGTCCAGTCCCCCTCGTTGTCCTTGGGCAGGCGCGCGAAGGGGCCGTTTTCCATCTGCCATTCGCCGTTCTCGCGCCAGATCAGGCGCGATTCCACGTCGTCGCGGCGCGCAAGCTTCTTGATGGCCGCGATGGTGACGGGCGGCTTGAAAGCCGGGATGGCCTGGCGGATCAGCAGCGGCTTCTTCTGCCAGTAACGGCGCATGAAGTCGTTGGGGCTTTGATTGCCCAAGAGCGGCAGCGGTTGGTCGAGGTTCATTGGAGGTGCTTCTTCAAGCGGTAAAGGGCATCCAGCGCTTCGCGCGGGGTGAGGCTGTCGGGGTCAATGGCGGAGAGCTCCTCGCGCAGCGAATCCAGCGCCTCGATGGCGTCGGAGCGTTCGGCTTCGGCGTACGCCTGCGCGTCGGCCTCGGCGGCGGCCGAGAACAGACCGAGCTGCGGCGTGGGGGCGCCTTGCGCCTCCAGGCGTTCGAGTTCGCGCGTCGCTTGGCGAATGACGGCGGCGGGCACGCCCGCGCGCTGGGCCACCTGAATCCCGTAGCTGCGGCTGGCCGGGCCTTCGCGCACTTCGTGCAGGAAGACGATGCCGCTTGCCGATTCGGCGGCGGCCAAGTGCACATTGGCCGCCGTGGCCTGCTCGGCGGGCAGACGGGTCAGTTCAAAGTAGTGGGTGGCAAACAGCGTCAGCGCGCGGTTGTGCGACAAGAGGCGGCAGGCGATGGCCCAGGCGAGCGCCAGGCCGTCATACGTGGACGTGCCGCGGCCGATCTCGTCCATCAGCACCAGGCTGTTGGGCGTGCTGGCAGACAGGATGGCTGCGGCCTCCGTCATTTCCATCATGAAGGTCGAACGTCCGCCCGCCAGATCGTCGGCCGCGCCGATGCGGGTGAAAATGCGGTCGATCTTGCCGATCCGCGCGCGCGACGCGGGCACGAAGCTGCCGATGCGCGCCAGCAGCACGATCAGCGCCACCTGCCGCATGTACGTCGACTTACCGCCCATGTTCGGGCCGGTGATCAGCAGCATGCGCCGCGCCGGATCGAGGCGGCAGCCGTTCGGCGTGAAGCGTTCGATGGCGCGCTCGACCACCGGGTGGCGGCCGGCGTCGATGTCGATGTCGGCTTGTTCGGACAACTCGGGCGCGACCCAGTCATGGCGCTGCGCGTGCTCGGCCAGGGCGGCCAGCGTGTCCAGTTCGGCCAGCGCCGCGGCGCAGTCGGACAGCGGGCGCACGTGTTCGGCCAGCACGTCGAGCAATTGCTCGAACAGCCATTTTTCGCGGGCCAGCGAGCGGTCCTGCGCGGACAGCACCTTGTCTTCCCAGGTCTTGAGCTCGGGCGTGATGTAGCGTTCGGCGTTCTTGAGCGTCTGGCGTCGGCGGTAGTCTTCCGGCACCTTGGCCGTCTGGCCCTTGGTGACCTCGATGTAGAAGCCATGCACGCGGTTGAACTCCACGCGCAGATTGCTGATGCCGGTGCGCTCGCGCTCGCGGGCTTCCAGCTGGACAAGAAAGTCTCCGCCGTCGGCGGCCAGTCCGCGCAATTCGTCCAGTTCCGCGTCAAAGCCGGCCGCCAGCACGCCGCCATCGCGGATGGCCACGGCCGGTTCGGGCGCGATGGCCCGCATCAGCAGCGCGGCCAACGCGGGATCCACGGACAGATACGAAATCAGTTCGCCGATGCGCGGCGAGGCCGACATGGGTTCAACCAGATCGGCCAGCGCGGGCAGTGCCTGCAGCGCGTCGCGCAGGCTGGCGAGTTCGCGCGGGCGCACGGAGCGCAGTGCCAGACGCGCAGCGATCCGCTCGATATCGGGAAAGGCGTTCAGCGCGGCACGCAGGGCTTCGAGCAGGCCCGCCGAGCCGAAGGTCTGCTCGACGTCCATGCGCCCGGCCAGCAGGGCTGAAATCGCCTGCTGGCGCGCCAGCGCCTGGTCGTTTTCGCGTAAGGGATGATGTAGCCACCGGCGCAAGAGGCGGCTGCCCATCGGCGTGCGGCAACCGTCCAGCAGCGAGAACAGCGTGGGCGAGTCTTCGCCAGACAGCGTCTGCGTCAGTTCCAGATTGCGGCGCGTGACCGGATCCAGCAACACGAACTGCCCGGGCCGCTCGGCCGACAGGCTCTGCACGTGCGCCAGCGCCTGCGACTGCGTGCGCGCCGCATAACGCAGCAGGGCGCCCGCCGCGCAGATGCCGGCCGGCATGTCTTCGATGTCGAAGCCCGCCAACGTGTCCGTCTTGAAATGCGCCAGCAGATGCGCACGGGCGCCGTCGCTTTCAAAGTGCCAGTCCGGCACCCGGGAGCGCGCGCCTTCGAACGGGAAGTCGAACTCGGCGCTGTCGGCGCAGATGATCTCCGCCGGCGTAATGCGGTGCAACTCGGATTCCAGCTGGGCAGGCGCGCATTCCGTCACCCGGAACTCGCCGCTGGCCAGATTCAGCCAGGCCAACCCGGCGCGCGGCGCGCGCGCGTTGCCGCTGACGAAAACGGCCGCCAGCGCGCGGTCCGCTTTGGCGGGCAGCAGCGCGTCGTCCGTCAACGTGCCGGGCGTCACGATGCGCACGATGCGGCGTTCGACCGGGCCCTTGGAGGCAGCGGGATCGCCGATCTGTTCGCAAATGGCGATGGACTCGCCCATGGCCACGAGCCGCGCCAGATACTGCTCCATGGCGTGCACGGGTAGGCCGGCCATGGGGATGGGCACGCCGTTGGACGAGCCCCGCTTGGTCAACGTCAGATTGAGCAACCGCGCGCCGCGCTCGGCGTCTTCGTAGAACATTTCATAGAAATCGCCCATGCGATAGAACAGCAGCAACGGCCCGGCCTCGGCTTTGAGGCGCAGGTACTGCTGCATCATGGGGGTATGGCTTGACAGATCCTCGTCCGTTTTGGCCCGAGATTTCGGCGTTGTGCCTTGATTTTCTTGCATTTATTGAGGGAGAGTCGGGAAAGTTGTCATCGTCGTATGGCCCAACCACGCCCATCAAAATCCACCAACACTTGGCGGTTTGGCGTAGCTTTTTGGTGGGTCGAATTGAGAAGTTACGCCGCTTCGTTTAGGACTCTCGCAACCGACGCCAGAGGATCCTTCCCTTCATGCAATTCGACGCGCGCGCCGCCAAGCTGCTTGAGCCAGGCCGACACCTTACCATTGATGGCTATACCGGGCTGCGGCTTGAAGCAACCGCCACGGCAAGAACATGGATCTACCGGTCCAAGAGCCCGGTGAGCGGCAATATGCGTCAGAAGAAGCTGGGACGCTGGCCGGCCATGTCGATCGCTGCTGCGGTCGTGGAATGGGAAATCCTCCGCCTGCGACATTTACCTAACCGGACACATCAAACAGCATCGGGCAGAGAAATGCCTGATTGAGATCAAGCGCACGTTCAAAACCATGTGGGGGACCTTGCGAGCAAGCCTGCAGAGACGGTCACTCGTGCGGATGCGTTTTGTCTCATCGAATCGTTCTCCCACATTCCTGTACAGCCGCAGATCCTTCGCCGTGAACTGGGGGCGGCGTGGGACTATCGCCATGACGGGCACCGGCGGGCGCGTCGGAGAATGTGTCAAATTGAAACGGACATATCAATCTGGCTGACAATACCCGATAGTGAGGGCAGGGAAATTTTCCCTGGAAAATCTAGGACTTACATTGAAGATTGAAACTGGTATTGTGAAGTGGTTCAACAACGACAAGGGCTTCGGCTTTATCATGCCGGAGCAGGGCGGTAAGGACCTCTTCGCTCATTACTCCGAAATTCAGGGTAGCGGGCATAAATCTCTGGAAGAGAACCAGCGCGTGACGTTCGTCGCCGGCCAAGGTCAGAAAGGTCCTCAGGCGACAATGATCAAACCGATTTAAGAACTGGCTGGCTTGCCCTAAGGCAAGCGGGCTGGCACCTAGCAAGTGGGGCCGAATCCTTTGAAACAAGGGGTTCGGCCCTTTGCCTTTGGTCACCCTCGAACTACTTCTGATCGAGCTGCCGAAATTGAAAACGTCGATCAGTTCTTCGATGAAGCGTAGGCGTGCTTCGAGCATGGCATTTCCAGGGAGGGACTGCGCACGCGGGGCATGAGCCGGGGCTGTCAAACCCGAACTGGCACTAGCACCCCGCAGCCGCTCTGAAATTCAAAGCGGGCGGCAGCCGAGTTGTCGTAGCTAACGAACAAGCATCAAGCTGGTGCCCCCGGATGCCATTTCAGATTGCCGCAGTCGCGCTGAAGAATGGGTGCTCGCAAAGCGTTCGAAGCCCCGGAGCTTCCTTGGCGCAGTATTCATCGTTCTGGTCTGGGTGGGCCTTGCCGCGGCGGCATGGTTGTGGTGGTCCGCCAGAGAGTAGCGGCCGGCGTCACGGTGACGCCAACTTGCAGCCGCGTCGTGCCGCCGGGCACAATCCCACCTCGTGGCGCGTGTGGACGCTGCGGGAGTTTCAATGCCATGCCAGATATTGCCGTTCCCGCCGTCCTGGACGCCACCGAGCGCGTTTCCATTTCCAGTGGCGACCACCAGGCTGAGTTCGCCCCGGGCGGTGGAGGGCGGCTGACGCGGCTGTCCACCGGCGGACACGACTGGATAGTGCCGTTGACCGCCACCGAATGGCCCGCCGGCAAATGGCCGCGCGCCGGGTCGTATCCGCTGGCGCCGTATGCCAACCGGATCCGCGACGGCGTCTTCACCTTCAATGGCGCCCGACACGCGCTGCAGTCCGTGCCCAATCGACCACAGGCGATCCATGGCGCCGCGCTGTTCCAGTCGTGGCAGGTCCGCAATCTGACGGCCGACAGCGTCGACCTGGTGCTTGACCAACCGGCCGGTGTGCTGGGCTGGCCCTGGCCGTTTGAGTGCGTGCAGCGCTGGCGGCTGGACAGCCGCGGACTCAGCCTGAAGCTGTCCATCACCAACCGGGGCGACACCCCGATGCCGTGCGGCATGGGTATCCATCCGTATTTCACGGCCCAGCGCGTGTCGCTGCATGCTCGGCGCATTTGGCCGTCGGATGAAAATGGTCTGCCCAGCGGAAGCAAAACGACGACGGTGCGGGAATTTCGCCAGTCCGCCGAGGGATGCGATACGTACCTGTCGCAGTGGCAGGGCCGCGCGACGCTGCACTGGCCCGATGGCCACGAGCTGGCGCTGCATGCCGATCCGGCGTTCGCGCATCTGGTGGTGTACACGGCGCCGGGCGCGGATTTTCTTTGCGTGGAACCGGTCAGCAATGTGGCCGACGCGTTCAATCTGGCGGCGGCCGGCGATACCCGTACTGGCATGCAGGTGCTGGAACCGGGCGAGCGCTTCGCTGCCACGCTGCTGCTGGGGCTTGCGCCAGCGCGCAAAAAGTGAATGGCAGCTTGGTAACCGCCGCACCCTGCGGCGATAATCCGCACGAACCCAGTATCAGGAGTCGTTACGTGAAAAAGCTCAGCACCGAACAATTGCAGGCCGCTGTCGAGACGCTGCGCCGGACGCAGGTCAAGTTGGCTCGCGCGGGCAACCTGCCGCTGGAGCCGACCATCTATGCCAGCGCCAAGGGCTTTCGCCGCAACGTGCCCGATTACGTGTGGTCGTGGTTGTCGGGCCTGCTGGCGCCGCACAAGAGCCTGTCCGCCTGGATGGACGCGCACCAGACAGGTTGGCGCGAAGGCAAAACGCCGGCGGCCGCCGTTTATGCCCGCACGGAAAATGGCTGGTTCCAGTGGCTGATCGCCGAGCTGGAAGCCGAGATCAACGATCCGCACGCGCGCGCCAAGCGCGAAGGCCGGGGCTGACAGGCCTGGTCGCGCCCGGCGCGGCGCACGGCGTTGGCGCGCGGCCCCGCTCGGGATCGCCGCGTCTCTAGAACCCCTCCAGCACGATCTTGCCGCGCGCCTTGCCGCTTTCGATGAAGGCGTGGGCGCGCCGCAAGTTCTCGGCGTTGATCTTGCCGTAGTGCTCGCCCAGCGTCGTGCGCAGCGTGCCGTTGTCGATCAGGCGGGCTGCCTGGTTCAGCAGCTCGTGTTGGGCGATGAGATCGGGCGTGTTGTGCAGCGGCCGCGCGAACATGAACTCCCAATGCAGCGAGGCCGACTTGCCCTTGAGCAGCCGCACATCCACCGCGGCCGGGTCGTCGATCAGCGCGATCTTGCCCTGCGGCGCGATTGCCTCAGCCATCTGCGCAAAGTGCTTGTCCGTGTGGGTCAGGCCCGCGATGTAGCTGACGTTTTCAAAGCCGATGCGCTTGAGTTCCTCGGTCAGCGGCCTCGTGTGATCGATGACATGATGCGCGCCCAGTTCGCGCACCCAGGCCTGGGTCTCGGGCCGCGATGCCGTGCCGATGACCGTCAGGCCCGTAAGCCGGCGCGCCAACTGCACGAGGATCGAGCCCACCCCGCCGGCCGCCCCGACGACGAGCAGGCTGCGCTGGCTGGGGGCCGCGTTGTCCAGCACCCGCAGACGGTCGAACAGCAGTTCCCACGCGGTGATGGTGGTCAGGGGCAGGGCGGCGGCCTGTGCAAAATCCAGGCTCTCGGGCATGTGGCCGACGATGCGCTCGTCCACGATGTGGCGTTCGCTGTTGGCGCCGGGGCGGGTCAGGGCGCCGGCATACCAGACGCGGTCACCTGGCTTGAAGAGGCTGGTCCGGGCGCCAACCGCGCGCACCACGCCCGCGGCGTCCCAGCCGATGATTTCCGGCGTTCCGTCCTGCGGCTTGCGGTTGGCGCGGATCTTCACGTCAACGGGATTGACCGAGATGGCATGCACGTCCACCAGCAGGTCGTGGTCGCCCGGCGCGGGTTCCGGGACGGTGATGTCCTGCAGCGCGTCGGCGTTATCGGCGGGCAGGTTCTTGAAGTAGGCAATGGCTTTCATGTGGGAGTTCAGGCTGTTCAAGGGATTAGATGATGGAGCGGACCACGCCGCCGTCCACGCGCAGGGCTGCGCCGTTGGTGGCTGACGCTTGCGTCGAGCAGGTGTAGACAACGATGTTCGCCACCTCTTCCACCGTGGCAAGGCGGCGCAGCAGCGACGTCGGGCGATGCTGGGCGATGAAGTCCTGCTCCATCTGTTCCTGCGAAACGCCCTGTTCCTTCGCCATTTCCGCGAAGAAGTCGGAGACGCCTTCGGAACGGGTCGGGCCCGGCAGCACGGCGTTGACGGTGACATTGGTGCCCGCGGTCAGCTCGGCCAGACCGCGCGACACGGCGAGCTGAGCTGTCTTGCTGACGCCGTAATGGATCATCTCGGCGGGGATCTGCACGGCGGACTCGCTGGAGATGAAGACGATTCGGCCCCAGTTGGCCACCAGCATCCGCGGCAGGTAATAGCGCGAGAGGCGGATGCCGCTCATGACGTTGGTGTCCATCATGGCCTGCCAGTCGTCATCGGTGATTTCGGTAAAGGACTTGGGCGTGAACGTGCCCGCGTTGTTGACGAGGATGTCCACGTCGGGATGCGCGGCGCAGACCGAGGCCGCGCCGTCCGCGGTCGCCAGATCCGCCTGCACGGTGGTGATCTGCGCGCCCGCCACCCGCTGCGAGATGGCCTGCGCGGCCTGCGCCAGCTTGCTCGCATTGCGGCCATGCAGGACGACCTGCGCCCCAGCTTCGGCCAGTCCGGTGGCGATGGCCAAGCCGATCCCACCGGACGATCCGGTGACCAATGCCTTCTTGCCCTTCAGTTCGATTTTCATGCGGTGACTCCTTGCTTGTCGGGGAATGACTGCATGATTACCCACACCGCACCGGGGAAAAACGGGCTAGCATCGCAGGCAGTTTCAATAAATTTTTGAAAATGAGGCCAAATTGGTCCGATTCGAGGATTTGAGGATTTTTGTCGCCGCGACGGATCTGGGCAGCTTTTCCGCTGCCGCGCGCGAACTCGACCTGACGCCGGCGGTGGCCAGCGCCGCGCTCAAGCGGCTGGAACAGGAGCTGGAGACGCGGCTCTTCGTGCGGTCCACGCGCAGCCTTCGCCTGACCAGCGACGGCGAGCGCTATCTGGAGTACGCGCGCTCCGCGATCTCCACGCTCGACGCCGGCAAGAATGCCATGGCGCGCGACAAGACAGACATCGCGGGCACCCTGTCAGTGTCAATCCCATCTGATTTGGGCCGCCATGTGCTGCTGCCGTGGCTGGACGAATTCCAGCGGCAGCATCCACGCGTCAGCTTCCAGCTGCGCATCAGCGACCGGCTGGCGGACCTGTACCGGCAGCCGGTCGACATCGCCGTGCGCTATGGCACGCCAAACGATTCGAGCCTGGTCGCGCTCCCGCTCGCCGAGCACAACCGGCGCGTCGTATGTGCGGCGCCCGCATATCTGGCGCGGCTCGGCGTGCCGCAGACGCCGGCGGATTTGCGGCGACACAACTGCCTGTCCTTCGTGCTCGGCGAGACCCTGCACGACCGCTGGACGTTCGAGCAAGACGGCACCACCGTCACCATTCCGGTCAAGGGCGATCGCGTCGGCGATGACGGCGATCTGGTGCGGCGGTGGGCGCTGGCCGGGCACGGCGTGGCATACAAATCGCGCTACGACGTGCTGACGGACCTGCGCGCGGGCCGGCTCGTCGAACTGCTGCCCGGCTATGTCAGCGAACCGTCGCCGCTATACCTGCTGTGCGTGCACCGCATGCTGCTGTCTCCGGCGGTGCGGCGATTGCGGGAGTTCTTGCAGGAGCGGTTCAAGGCGTTCGAGGCGGGATAGCAGCGCGTTGATGGGGGCGGCGTCGGCACGCCACATCAATTCGCCATATCAATGCGCCGCATGATGCCCGCCCGCTGCCTGCTTGTTCGCCGCACGCGTGCGCGCCGCCTTCTTGGCCGCGGCCGAGCGGCCAGCCGCACCCTTGGTCGCCGCTGCCTTGCGCGCGGCGGCAGAGCGGTCCGCAGGCGTGCGCTTGCTGGCCGTCTTGGTGGCGTTGCGTGACAGCGCCGCCTTCGACGCGGGCTTGGTGCTTTCCTTCTTCAAGGCCTTCGTCGCGGCCTTGGAGCGCGTGCTCGACTTGGCATGGCCGTCGTGCGCCGCGCGCGTGTCCTGCTCTGCCTTGCGCTTGGTTTCGGCGCTGGCCTTCTTGGGCGTGCCGAGCTTGACGCCAGCGCGCCGCGCCTTGGACAGGCCGATCGCGATCGCCTGCTTGCTGGACCGCACGCCGTGCTTGCCTTCGCGCACGTTGTCGATTTCCTCGCGCACGAATTCCCCGGCCTGTGTGGACGCAGACTTGCCTTCGCGCTTGTCGCGCTTGGCGCGTTCAATGGTTTTTCGTTCAGGCATGGTGACCTCCTTTGCTCGCATTGCAAAAGCGATTCCGTCGCCGGTCGAGACCGCGCGACGGAACTCGTAACACCACTCTATCGCTGCGCAGGTATCCTGTGTGTTCGAATGGATTGCCGGTCGTAAGCGCCGGAACACGGCCCAAGCACCGACGATTCACGACTCACCTCACAGCGGAGACGAGCTATGTCGAATCATGTCTACAAGCAGATCGAGTTGGTGGGCTCTTCCACCAAATCCTCCGACGATGCGATCGCGAAAGCCATCGAGCGCGCATCCGAAACCTTGCGCAATCTGGATTGGTTTGAGGTGACCGAAGTGCGTGGTCACATCAAGGACGGCAAGGTGGCGCATTGGCAGGTGGGATTGAAGATCGGCATGCGCCTCGAAGGCGATTCCTGATCCAGTGGTGGTCATTCCTTGATCGCACCTCGCAAGTGACTGTCGGATAAGGAGTTTCCGGACTTGTTGTCCGACTGTTCAGAGGCTTGTCCACATTCCGTGGGGACAAGCCTGTCTGCTTTTCCCCCAGGCTCGGTCATCCACAGCGCGGCCAGCATCATGGCGGCCACGTGAGCGTTTCTTGCCCGCGACCCGCAAGTCACTGACCTGAAAGGGTTTTTGCAGACTCCCCCTAGGCTGTCCTCAGGCTTATCCACATTTGGCGGGGACAACACAGGCCCGCGCAAACTGCGTTTGGGCCTTTCTTGACCACGGCCTGCAGGGCGTTGATATGAAACAGGATTTTCGACCTGCCCTCACACTGTCCTCATGCTTTTCCACAGAAGGCGGGGACAAATCCACATCGGGGTGCGCAAACACCGTTTCCGCCGCTCCGCGCGCTTAAAAACGGGGATAACTCCACCGGAAATCGTCCAAAAGGATGATTGCGCATTTATTGATCGCCCCTCGCAAGTGCTTGGCGTGGCAGGAGATTTTCGACCTGCCCCAAGGCTGTCCTCACCTTTCTCCACAGTTGAGGGGGATAAGTTTCTCTCGGGTGTCTGAAACCGGAGTTGGTCCTACAACGTAGCCGCTCGAAAAAAAGCCCCTCGACGAATCGAGGGGCTTGATCGCCCGGAGGTAGGTCGGGCGATCGGCGCCGGCACGCCTTGCGCGTGGCCGGCGTCGGCGGCAGATCAGGCGTTGAATTTCTTGATCCAGTCGACGTAGCGGTCCACCCAGCCCTGCAGAAACTTGCGGGTGCCTTCGTTGGTGATGTTGAACTGGTCGTCGACCAGGCCTTCGGAATATTGCAGGAATACCTCCGGCGTGGTGAGGGCGTTGGCGCCTTCGGCGGCCAGGATGTTGCGAAGGTGCTGCTGCATCATGGCGGTGCCGGCGGCGCTGGGCGATGCGCCGACGATGCCCACGGCCTTGCCGGCCCACGAGTTCTGGCCCCACGGGCGCGTGCCCCAGTCGATGCCGTTCTTGATGGCGGCCGGGACCGAGCGGTTGTGTTCGGGCGAGACAAAGAGGATGCCTTGCGCATCGGCGATCTGCTGCTTGAGCTTGGCGGCGGGCGCGGGCAGGTTGTTCTCGTTGTCCTGGTTGTAGAGCGGGATGTCGCCCAGGCTCACATACTCGAACTTGAAGTCGGCCGGAACCAGCTTTTCCAGCGCACGCGCCAGGCGCAGATTGATCGAGGCGGCGCGTAGGCTTCCGACGAAGACTGCAATCTTGTATGTGCTCATGAGCGTGTGCTCCAACGAGGGAAAAAGGAACAGCCAGTGTAGACCTGCATGGGGCCAGGCTCAATGCCGATTGCGCATATTCATATGGCGCGCTTGGCACCGAGTGAAGCGCACGCGCATGACTGCTTCAAGTCATCAAACTGACATGCGCCGCCACCACGCGCCAGCCCTGCGGCGTGCGCATCCAGGTCTGGCTTTGGCGTCCGATGCGCGTGCTGCCTTCGCGCTGGAATTCCAGGTTCGCGGTGGCGAAGTCCTCGCCATAGGTGGTGATGGCGGTGCGCAGGACCTGTCTTGCGAGGCCTTGCGGCGAACGCTGTGCGCGGAAGGCGCGGATCTCGTCGTAGCCGTAAAGGTTTTCGCCGGCGCCGTAGCGCAAGGTGTGAGGGCTGTTCCAGAACAGGGTGTCGAGCACCTGCACGTCGTTCGAAACCAGCGCGGCCTCGTAGCGTTCAACGGCGGCTGTGACTTCGGCCAAGACGTCGGGCAGATTGATGTCCATTGCTGCGTATCTCCGTGTGCACCTAATTGGTGCGTTGTTTAGGGTTATCACCAATATGGGGTGTGTTGCGGTGCGCAATTATTCGACCTTTCGGGCTTAGCGGCGCTGGCTCGGGGCAAATGCTGCGCCGCAAAGCTGGCACGGGGATTGCTAGGGTTAACGTGCATAACACGCTGCACGCTGCCCAGGAGTTCCGCCATGTCTCATTCTGCCGTTTCCAGTCCGGTCACCATGCTGGTGACTCGGCACATCGCGCCCGAGCGCTATAGCGATTTCCTGTCGTGGATGCGCCAGGGCGAAATCCTGGCGGCGGGCTTTCCGGGGTTTCTCGGGTCTGGTGTGCTGCAGCCGCCGGAAGGGGGCGACGAGTATCAGATTGTGCTGCGCTTTACCGACGAGGCAAGCTTGAACCGGTGGGAAAAATCCTTGCCGCGCCGCATGTGGCTGGAACGTGGCGCGACGCTGGTGCGCGCGAGTCACGAGCATCGGGTGACTGGCACGGCCGGCTGGTTTGCGCCGAAGGCCAGCACGCCGCCGCGCTGGAAGCAGGCGGTCAGCATCTGGCTGGCCTATTTTCCGGTGCTGCTGGTGTTCTCGGTGCTGGTGAGCGAGCACTTGAGCATCCTGCCGGTGTTCTGGCGCGTGTTGATCACAAGCGTGATATTGACGCCCATCATGGTGTTCGTCTGCATTCCGTTCATCTCGCGGGTGCTGCACCGCTGGCTGCGCGCAGGCTAAAGCGTTCTTGATCCCGCCTTCACGCCGCCTTTGCACGGCGTGTGGCGTAGAGCCGGTGCAGGGTGATTTTGCGCACGGCGTCCTGGCTGTCCTTGATATGTGCGCGCAGCAATTCCGCCGCGCCTGCACCGTCGCGCGCCAGCACGGCAGACAGGATTGCGCCGTGTTCCCGGTACGTGGTGCCGATACGGTCGGGCTGGGTGAAGTCCAGCCGGCGCACTATACGGATCCGCTCGGTTGCGGCCCGATGCACCCGCGCGATCTCGGGGTTGCCAGCGGCCGCCACCAATTCAACGTGAAAGCGCTCGTCCAGGTCGGCCAGCCATTCGCAATCGCTGGACCGCTCGTTCTCGTCGACCAGCCACGTCTCCGCGAGCGGCCGCAGCGCAAGCAGCGGATCGGGCGATTGTCCCGGGGCGCACAGCGCGTGTACCGCCGCCGCTTCGAGCACGCTGCGCAGCTCATAGAAGTGATCCAGCGTCTCGAAGTCCAGGGGTTTGACCAGCCATCCGTTACGTTGCCGCACCTCCAGATAGCCTTCGCGCTCCAGGCGGAACAGCGCCTCGCGCACGGGTGTGCGGCTGACCTGCAGGCGGTCCGCGATCTCCGTTTCGGTGAAGCGGTCGCCCGGGGCCAGCCGGAACTCCAGGATGTCGCGCTTGAGCGTGGTATACGCGGAGTCGGCCAGCGTGCGGGGCATGTCGATGGCGGCGAATGCGGTTTCCATGTCGAGGCTCCAGGCTTTGCGATAGAAGGGCAGGGTGCGTGTCAGACCGGCCGCGTGCGGGCCGCGCCGGCCTGCTCGAGTGCGTGGGCGGCGCGCAGGCAATCGGCTTCGCGCCAGGGGGCGGCGATAAGCTGCACGCCCAGCGGCAGGTGGCCGTCCTCGTCCAATTCGGGCCACGTGGGCGCCGTGCAGACCGGCAGGCCAATGGCGGAAATCGGTTGCGTCAGCAGCCCCATGCTGGCGCGGGCTGGCAGTTGCTTGCCGGCGAGCGTCAGCCAGTCCGCGCCGATCGGTGTGGCGCTGACGGGCGTGGCGGGGGCGATGAGGACGTCGTATTGCTCGAAGAGGGCCAGCGCCTCGAGGTAGGCGCGGTGGCGCACGCGCTGCGCCTGCTGCACCCACGCCGCAGGAACGAGGCTGCCGGCCACCAGGCGGTCGCGCGAGTGCGGTTCGTAGTAGTCGTAGTGCGTGACGAGCCGGCGGCGGTGCAGCGCGCCGCCTTCCGCCGCGGTGATGATGAAGGCGGCAGACCGCGCCTGCACGGCGGCCGGCATCTCGACCACGTCGGTCGCGCCCAGGGCGCGCGCGGCGATTTCCACGGCGCGGCGCGCCTGGGGACCCGCCCATTCCGAAAAGTAGCCGCCCAGCACCGCGATGCGCAGCCCGCCTGCGCCGTCGGCAATGGCTGGCAACGTGGGCGCTGCCGGGTGCTGCGCGCAGGAAACGTCCGCGGCATCGGGGCCTTGCAGCGCGTCGTAGGCGGCGGCCAGGTCGCTGGCGCTGCCCGCGAAGGGGCCCAGATGATCCAGGCTGCCCACGAACGGAAAGGAGCCCGTGCGCGGCAGGCGGCCGAACGTGGGCTTCAGGCCGAAGACGCCGCACAGCGAGGCGGGCACGCGGATCGATCCGTTGGTGTCCGATCCCAGCGTCAGCGGCACCAGTCCACCGGCCACCGCGGCGGCGCTGCCGCCGGACGAGCCGCCCGCGATGCGCGAGGTGTCGTGGGGATTGCGGCAGGCGCCGTAATGGGTGTTCTCGGTGGTGAAGCCGTAGGCGTGCTCGTCCATGTTGAGGGCGCCGACCAGCACGGCGCCGGCTTCGCGCATGCGCTCGACCAGCAACGCGTCGCGCCGCGCGGGCGGGTTGGACGCGTTGACACGGCCGCCGGCCAGCGTGACCTCGTCGGCGATGTCGAAGAGGTTCTTCACGGCGTAGGGTACGCCCGCCAACGGGGGCAGCGCTTCGCCGCGCGCACGGCGGGCGTCGATGGCCAGAGCTTCCTGCCGGGCGCGGCTTTCCGTGACGGCGGTGAAGCAGTTGTAGCGGGGATCGCGCTCGCGCACGCGGGCAAGCGTGGCGTCCAGCACCGCGGCGGCGCTGCGTTCGCCGCTGCGGACCTGGCGGGCGATATCGTGAGCGGGGCCGGTCACGGACGGAACACCGAAGCAGATTCCAGTTCCACGGGCAGCGGCTCGTCGGCGAAAGTCGACGCGATGTCGTGGATGCGCGAGAACTGCTGCACGACCTGCTCGGCGGCGGACTCGCGCAGCGCATATCCCGACAGCGCCAGCGCGCTGCGCACGTATTGGTCGATGGTTTCCTGTGTCATGGCGATGGCTTCCGATGGTGGCGTGGGATTACTTGCGCACTTCGCGCTGGAAGATTTCCAGGCTCAGTTTCTTCATCTGGATGAAGCTGGGCTCGGACAGCGTTTCGACCGTGCGGGGCCGCGCATCCGTGTAGTCCAGGATCTCCGCGACCCGCGTGGGACGCTTGGTCAGCAGCAGCACCTGGTCCGCCAGATACACCGCTTCTTCGAGGTCATGCGAGACCAGCAGCATGGTCGTGCCGGTCTGCAAAAAGACTTCCTGCAGCTTTTCGCGGATGAACAGCGTCATCTCGAAATCCAGCGCGGAAAACGGTTCGTCCAAAAACAGCACTTCGGGTCCGGGGGCCAGCGCGCGCATGATGGATGCCGTCTGCTGCTGTCCGCCCGAGAGTTCGTACGGATACCGGTTCAGGTCGAACTTCACGTCGAACGAGGCCACCAGTTCCTCGACGCGCGCATCCACCTGGGCCTTGCTGCGGCCTTCCAGGCGCAGCGGATACGCGATGTTGTCGATGGTGCGCAGCCACGGGAACATGGCTTCGCGGTAGTTCTGGAACACGTAGCCGATCTTGGTCTGCGCCAGCGATTTGCCGTCGAACAGGATCTCGCCGGAATCGATGGGGATCAGCCCGGCGATCATGTTGATCAGCGTGGACTTGCCGCAGCCGTTCGGCCCGAAGACCGAGACGATCTTGCCCTTCGGGATGTCCAGGTTGAAGTCTTCATAGAGCGGCCAGCCGGCGAAATACTTGGTCAGGCCGCGGATGGTGATGTGCGTGCCCAGCGGGCCGGGCTGGAAGGGCGCGGCGGCTGGCGCGGGGGCGATGACGGGGTTGATGACGGTGGACATTTATCGGCCGCTCCAGTGAACCACGCGCTTTTCCAGCACGAGAAAGAGAATGTTGAGCACATAGCCCAGCGCGCCGGCCGCCAGGATCGCGGCGTACATCTCACGCACGTTCAGCACCTGCTGCGCATTGATGATGCGATTGCCCAGGCCGCTGTCCGAGCCGATGAACATCTCGGCCACGATCACGATGACCAGCGCCATCGACACGCCGCTGCGCAGGCCGACAAACGTGGGCTGCAGGCTTTCCCAGATCAGCACGTCCTTGAAGATCTGCCAGCGCGACGCGCCCATCACGCGCGCCGCCATCACGCGCTGCTTGCGGGCGTTGATGACGCCGTACGCGCTGTTGAACAGGATCACCAGCACGGCCGCGAAGGCGGCGATGGCGATCTTGTTCATGTCGGTCACGCCGAAGATCATCAGGAACAACGGGATCAGCGCGGAAGAGGGCGTGGACCGGAAGAAGTCCACCAGGAACTCGACGCTGCGGTAGGCCTTTTCGTTGCTGCCGAGCAGCACGCCCAGCGGCACGCCGATCACGCCGGCCATCAGGAAGGCCTGCACGGTGCGGTTCAAAGAGGACAGGAAGTCCGCCAGCAGCGGGCCGCCCGCCATGCCCTTGACCAGCGCCACGATGGTGGCGCTGGGCGTGGGCAGCAGCACCGGACTGACAAGCTGCAGCCGGACCACCAGGTCCCACACCACAAAGAGCGCGAGCGGGCCGATCAGCGGCAGAAGGCGCGAGGTGTCGAACTTGCGCGGCGGCTTGGACATGGCCGGCTGCGTCTTAGACATGGCCGGCTGCGCCTTGGCCGGCGCGGCGGCGGTGGCCGTAGAGGGGGCGGGCGTGGCGCCCGTAGCCGTGGTCGCGGTCATGGATCAACCCTTGTAAAGCATGGTCGAGACGTCGACCTTCTGCGCGAAGACGCCCTTGTCGGTGAACAGGTCGAAGAACTTCTGGAAGTACTGCACGTCGCTGGGCGTGAACTCGTTGTGCAGCGTGTAGGCGGCCAGCGGCACTTCCTCGGTCATCGGGCCTTCGATGGCGGTGTAGCCCTTCAGGAAGGGGCGCGCCTCGTCGGGCTTGGTGCGGATCAGCTCGATGCCGCGCGCGTACGCGGCGATGAATTTCTTGCTTTCCTCAGGATGCTTCTTCAGGAAGGCGGTGGTCAGCGAGGCAGAACCCCCGAACCACGGCGCCATCGGATCGCCCAGGACGTACTTGGCGATGACGCCGGTCTCCAGCACGCGGGTCGTGCCGTTCAGGCGGCCCACCGTGCCAGTGGGTTCCAGCGTGTAGCACGCGTCCAACTGGCCGGCGGCAACCGCGGCGACGTGCTGGCTGATCGCCAACTCGACCACGGTTGCCCCCGTTGCGCCGGCGCGCTCCAGGACTGCTTTGGCCAGCGTGGAATTCTGGATGCCGGGACCAGAACCGACCTTTTTCCCCTTGAGGTCTGCGATGGATTTGATGGGACTGTCTTTCGCGACGATGAACTCATCCAGCACGTTCTTGGCGTTGCTGGGGTTGGACGCAAAAATCTTGAACAGGCCGGGCGAAGCGATCTCGCCGATGGCCAGATTGGCGGAGCCCGTGCCGTTGGCGCTGCCGTCGGCGCGGCCTGCGAGCATGGCTTCCATGACCTGTTGCGCGCCCGCGAACTTCAGCGCCTCGACGTTCAGGCCGGCTTCCTTGAAATAGCCTTTCTCGATGGCGGCGTAGAACGGCAGGCCAGCGGCCACGGGCCAGAAGCCAATCCGGATGACCGGACCCGATTGCGCGCGCACCAGCGCCGGAGCGGCGAGCGCCGCCGCGCCCATGGCGGCGCCCTGGATCAGGCGGCGGCGGGTGGCGTTGAAGGCGTAGGGTGCATTGCGATGGATCATGTAAGGCTCCTGGGCTGCTTGGATGGGGGCGCTTGTAGACAAGCTTGCATACCAGTCATCAAGCAATACCCGTGCCAGGTTTTGCGCGGGGTGGTTGGCCCCCTGGCGCGCGATCACTTCGCCTCAGGCTGGTGCTGTCGTGAACCAAATTGGTGCAAGACGCACCACATAAGGGGACATAACGTGTCCTCCGCCGGCAACGACGCGCCCGCGCCGGCTGCGTTGGCAGTAGCATCGGGCGCATGAACACGCGCTTTGTCGAAGCCTTTCTGTGGTCCGCGCGGCTAGGAAGTTTTCGCGCCGCGAGCGACCGTCTGCACATCACGCAGGCGGCCGTGGCCAACCGCATCGCGTCGCTGGAAGAGGACATCGGCGCGCGCCTGTTCGAGCGTGACGCCAAGGAATTGAAGCTCACGGCGGTCGGCACGCGGCTGCTGGATTACGGCGAGCGCCTGCTCGAGATCCGCCAGCAGATCCTGTCGTTGGGCAAACGCGGCGACGCGGTCGCCGGGCTGGTGCGCATCGGCGCCATCGAGACCGTCGTGCACACCTGGCTGATCGGCTTTCTGACGAACCTGCGGTCCACGTATCCCGGCATCGACGTCCAGCTGACGTCCGAGACGGTGCGCGCCCTGCATCGCGGTTTGCGCGAGGGCACGCTGGACATCGCGTTCCAGACGGACGTGCTGAACGACACGGGCATCGTCAGCATGCCCTGCCTGCCGATGGAGATGGGCTGGATCGGACCGGCGGGCGGCGAGGACACGATGACGGCGCACGACCTGCTCGGCGAGCCGGTGCTCACGATGAGCCCGGGATCGCAGCCGCACGA
Source organism: Achromobacter sp. 1012554356 (assembly GCF_059760815.1). Classification (NCBI taxonomy): domain Bacteria; kingdom Pseudomonadati; phylum Pseudomonadota; class Betaproteobacteria; order Burkholderiales; family Alcaligenaceae; genus Achromobacter; species Achromobacter sp. 1012554356. Next base: position 27,956 of record NZ_JCBANC010000033.1, read on the forward strand.
GGCGCTGAAGGCCTTGTACCGCGAGGTCGGCATGCCGCAGGGCAAGGTGCATTTCGTCAGTTCGATCTCGGCGCTCGCGCGGCTGGTGCGCGGCGGCTTCGGCCGTGCGCTCGTGCCGTTGCCGCCCCTCTATGAGTACGTCGCGCGTGGCGAGATCCAGATCATTCACACTGACTTGCCGGTGCCGCCGCAACAATTGGCGGTGAGCTATCTGGAAAGCGGCGGCTCGGACGCGATCCGGCTCGTGGCGGAACTGGCGTGCCGCGCTTCGGATCAGTTCACTGCCTCGGTCATTGCGCCGCGGGTGGGGTCGGCCCGGTAGGCGTTTTCGTTCAAAAATTTGTCAGCTAACTGAACGGCGCCTGAATATCAAACGAAAATTGTTTACACTCGCATCCACAAAATTCAAGCCGGAACGGACCGCCGCGGGGGCGGGCCGTCCGAATTACGGGAGAAAGACGATGCGCAAGTTGCTATTGGGTGCGGTGCTGGCCGCCGCGGTGTACGGCGGAGTGGCGCAAGCCGCCGTCGAACCCAAGGCCGTGGTCGCCACGTACTCCGATCTGGCGCTGGCCGGCTACGAGGATTCGCTGACGGCCGCCAAGAAGCTGCGCGACGCCATCGACGCGTTGGTCGCCAAGCCCAGCGCCGAAACCCTGAAAGCCGCGCGCGAAGCGTGGATCGTGGCGCGTGTGCCTTATCAGCAGACCGAGGCCTACCGCTTCGGCAATCCCATCGTCGACGACTGGGAAGGCCGCGTGAATGCCTGGCCGCTGGATGAAGGCCTGATTGACTATGTCGACGCGTCCTACGGCACGGAGAACGACGAAAACGCGTTCTACGCTGTGAACGTCATCGCCAACGCCAAGGTATCGGTGGGCGGCAAGACGGTCGATGTCAGCAAGATCACGCCCGAGCTGCTGTCCGAAGTGCTGCACGAGGCCGATGGCAACGAGGCCAACGTGGCCACGGGTTATCACGCGATCGAATTCCTGCTGTGGGGCCAGGACCTGAACGGCACCGGCGCCGCGCCCGCGGATCGCAAGGGCACGCCGCAGGAGCGTCACTCGGGCAATCGCCCGCATACGGATTTTGACCCCAAACAGTGCACCGGCGGCAATTGCGAACGCCGCATTGAATTTTTGAAGGCGGTAACGGACTTGCTGGTGACTGATCTCGAAGAAATGGTGGGCAACTGGAAGAAGGACGGCGCGGCGCGCAAGGCGGTCGAAGAGGACCCGAAGGCCGGCCTCATCGCCATGCTGACCGGGCTGGGCAGCCTCTCGTACGGCGAACTGGCCGGCGAACGCATGAAGCTGGGCCTGATGCTGCACGATCCCGAGGAAGAGCACGATTGCTTCTCGGACAACACGCACAACTCGCACTATTACGACCAGATCGGCATCCGCAATGTCTATCTGGGTTCGTACACGCGCATCGACGGCAAGAAGGTGACCGGCGCCAGCCTGTCCGAACTGGTCAAGGCCAAGGATCCCAAGCTGGACGCCGAAGTGCGCGCCAAGCTGGACGCCACGGTCGCCGCCATGCAGGCCATGAAGACGCGGGCCGAGACGGTCGAGACGTATGACCAGATGATCGCGGAAGGCAACAAGGAGGGCAACGCGGTGGTGCAGGCTGCCATCGACAGCCTGGTCGCGCAGACGCGCAGCCTGGAACGCGTGATCACGCTGCTGGACCTGGGCAAGGTTGCCATCGAAGGGTCCGACAGCCTGGATAAACCCGACGCCGTGTTCAAGTGAAACTCGCATTAGCCGCCGTACTGGCGGCGTCGGTTCATGCCGTCGCCGCCGCCGCGCCCGCCGCTCCCGGCGGGCGTGACGATCTGACGCCCGAAGACCAGAAGCGCGTCACCGCCATCACGGCGCCCACCCGCGATTTCTCGAAGGTCGAAACATTCGAGACCATGCAGGCCGGGGCCGCGACGACCAACAAGCTCATCAACGCCGACATTTTTTCGCAGCCGTCGGCGAACATGAGTTTTGAAGGCCGCCAGGAGTTCATCGTCGGCAACGGCCTGTTCCGCAAGGACTGGGTGTCCGCACCCTCGTCCACGCAGGCGTCCGACGGCCTGGGACCACTGTTCAACGCACGCTCCTGTCAGGCCTGTCACACGAAGGACGGCCGTGGCACGGTGCCGGGCTTCGATCCGCTGGAACGCACGGATGCGGTTGCGCTGCTGCTGCGCCTGGCCGTGCCGGAAGGCGCCGATCGCGGGCATCCCAAGCTGGGCGCCGACGAGATCGCGGCCTTGCCGGAACCCGTCTATGGTGTGCAGCTGCAGAATTTCGCGGTCGCGGGCCTGCCCGCCGAAGGCCGCATGGAAATCGAATACGAAGCCGTACCCGTGGCGCTGCGCGGCGGCGAGACCGCCACGCTGATGAAGCCCACGTATCGCATCGAGAACCTGGGTTACGGGCCGATGCGCGCGGACACGCAGATCTCGCCGCGGCTGGCGCCGCCGATGATCGGGCTGGGGCTGCTGGAATCGATCCACGAGTCCGACATCCTGGCGAACGTCGGCGCGGACAAGCGCGACGGCATCGTCGGCAAGGCTAACTGGGTCACCGATGCGCGCACCGGGGCACGCGTGCTGGGCCGGTTCAATTTGAAGGCGGGACAGCCGACGGTCGAGCAGCAGAGCGCTGCCGCGTTCTCCAATGACATGGGCCTATCCACGCCGATGTTCCCCAAGCATTCCGGCGAATGCACGCCCGCGCAGACCCAATGCCTGGACATGCCGCACGGCGCGCAGCCACGCTTCGGCGCGGAGGAAGTGCCGGGCAAGCTGATGGACTTCGTCACCATCTATTCGACCAACCTTGCCGTGCCCATGCGGCGGGATGCGGACGACGCGCGCGTGCTGGCGGGCAAGAAGCTGTTTTACGAAGCCAATTGCGTGGCCTGCCACGTGCCCAAGTACGTGACCAGCCGCAACGCCAAGCAGCCGGAACATCGCTTTCAGCTGATCTGGCCGTACACCGACATGCTGGTGCACGACATGGGCGACGACCTGGCGGATGGCGTGAGTGACGGCATGGCCACGGGCCGCGAATGGCGCACGCCGCCGCTGTGGGGCATCGGCCTGACCAAGACCGTGAACCCCAACGCGACCTGGCTGCACGACGGGCGCGCCCGCACGCTGCTGGAAGCCGTGCTGTGGCATGGCGGCGCGGCCAAGCCCGCGCGCGACCGCGTCGTGGATATGACGCCCGAAGAACGCGCGGACCTGATCCGCTTCCTGGAGTCCCTGTAATGGCCCGCCTTTTGTTCACGCGCGCCGCGGCTGCGGTGCTGATGCTGGCGGCGCCGATCGCCGCGGTTACCGCGCAGGCCGCGCTACCCGCAGATCTGGGCGAACGCCTGGCGCGCGAGTACGCCCGGCCTGCTGTCGCGAAGATGACGGACGCCGCCGCAGCGCTGGAAGGCGCGCTGGGCGGCTGGTGCGCCAAGCCCGACGCAGCGGGCGCCGCGCGCGTCGGTGATGCGTTCAAGACGCTGGCGCACGCGTGGTCGGGCGTCGAGATTCTGCGCTTCGGCCCGCTGGTGCAGGCCAACCGTTTCGAGCGCCTGGCCTTCTGGCCCGACACGCGCGGCGTGATGCCCCGTCAGGTGCAGACGCTGATCGCGGCCAAGGACGACGGGCTGCTCAAACCGGGCGCGCTGGCCGGCCGCAGCGTGGCGGTGCAGGGTCTGCCCGCACTCGAATATGTGCTGTACGGCGAGCCCGACCTGCTCAAGGACACCGGCGCGCCCGGCTTTGCGTATGCCTGCGGCTACGCCACGGCCGTCTCTGCCAACGTCGCGACGATCTCGCGCGATCTGGGCGAAGCCTGGAGCGCGCAAGGCGAGTTCGGGCGGCAGTTTGCCAGGCCCCAGCCGGGCAATGACCTCTATCGCAGTTCGCAGGAAGTCGCGGCCGAGGCCATGAAGGCCTTGTCGACCGGGCTGCAGTTCGCGCGCGACGTGAAGATCGAGCCGGTGCTGGGCGATTCGCCGCAAGCCGCGCGGTCCAAGCGCGCGGCATTCTGGCGCAGCGGCTTGTCCATGAGCCTGCTGGCGGCCAACCTGGATGCGTTGAAGGCCTTCTACGTGGCCGGCGGCTATCCCTTGCCCGCGGGCGAGAAATGGATGGATGCGTCGGTGCGCGGAGAATTGTCCAGCGCCGTAGAGACGCTGCGTGCGGTGCCGGCCCCGCTGGATCAGGCGCTGGCGGGCGAGGATGGGCGCCGCCTGCTGGTCCTCGCGTCGCTGACGCTCAAGAACGCGAAGGCCATCGTCGACGAGAACCTGGCGCCCGCCTTGGGCGTCACCATCGGCTTCAACGCGCTCGATGGAGATTGACCGGCGCCGCTTCCTGGCGCTGGCCGCGGCGCTGGGCCTGTCGCCCGCCGCCGCGCGCGCCGCGCTGCCGGCCGATGGCGGACCGCTGTACCTGACCGCGCGTAAGCGCGGCGGGCGCGACGAGGCGGTGGTGCTGGATCAGACCGGCCGCGATCGCCTCGCGATTCCCATGCCCGCGCGCGGGCACAGTTTTGCGATCGACGCCGCGGCGCAGCGCGCCGTGGTGTTTGGCCGCCAGCCTGGCTTCTTTGCGCTGGGCTTTTCGCTGGAAGGCGGCGAGCCAGCGGCCTTGCCGCTGCCCGAGGACCGGCACTTCTTCGGCCACGGCGCCTTCGTGCAAGGCGGCCGCTTGCTGGCCGCCACGGAAAACGACTTCGAAGGCGGGCGCGGCGTGCTGGGTCTGTACGACGCCACCCCCGGCGGCGGCTACCGGCGCGTGGGCGAGTTCGACTCCGGCGGCATCGGGCCGCACGAGGTCGTGCTGATGCCCGACGGCAAAACGCTGTGCGTGGCCAACGGCGGCATCCTGACTCACCCGGACTACGGCAAGCTGGAACTGAACCTGGACACCATGCGGCCGTCGCTCGCGTATATCGACGCGGCCACGGGGCAACTGCTGGAGAAGGTGGAGCTTGCGCCGGCGCTGCACCGGCTGTCGATCCGGCATCTAGCCCTGGCGGCCGATGGCGCGGTGTGGTTCGGTTGCCAATACATGGGCCCGGCCGCCGATCGTCCCGCGCTGGTCGGCCGCCATCGCCGCGGCGCGGCGCTGGAACTGTTTGAAGGCCCGGCCGAGACGCTGCGCAACATGCGCAACTATGTGGGCTCCGTTGCGGTCGACGCATCCGGCGGCATCGTGGCCACATCCAGCCCGGTCGGCGGGCAAGTGATCTATTGGGACGCAGCCAGCGGCAAATGCCTGGGCGTCACGTCGCTTGCCGACGGCTGCGGCGTCGCACCCGCCGCGCAAGCGGGCTTTCTGGTCAGCAGCGGTCTGGGCGCCATGATCCGCACTGACGCGCAGGGCAATGAAAAGCCGGTCCTGCCCCCGTCGCGCGACGTCTCCTGGGACAACCACTTCCGCGTCGTGCCTGCGTAACGCGGCTTTGCCTGCCAGCGCGGCAAGACCTATGCTGCGTGCTGGTGCCGGTGTCTGACACCCTGGGGAGACGGCCTCGGGATTGCAGCGGTGTGCCTTGGGTGTCAGACACCTCCGCCTATCGCTGACGTCAGACACCGGAATCAGTCCTACGTCGTGCCCCGTAGTGGCTCGCGCTGCTTCTCTTTACAAAGCCTGACACTCCCGTCGGGCGTCGCGCCGCTTTGTGCAAGCCGCTTCTGATACATTCTTCCGTCGATTTTTTTCGCAGGAGGTTCCATGGATGAGGCCGTAAAAGAGTTCTATATCTGGGCCCCGAGACTGATGGATATGGGCATCAATCTGCTCGTCGCCTTGCTCATTCTCGGCATTGGCTGGTGGGTGTCGTCGTTGCTGGGCAACTGGGTCCGTCGGGCCGCCACGCGGTCGCCGAAGATCGATCCCACGATCGTGCCCATGTTCTCCACGACCGTGATGTGGGCAGTGCGGATCTTCACCGTGATCGCGGTGCTGGCGCGCTTTGGCGTGCAGACGGCCAGTCTGATCGCGGTGCTGGGCGCTGCGGGTCTTGCTGTCGGTCTGGCCTTGCAGGGCACGCTGCAGAACATTGCGGCCGGCATCATGCTGCTGATCCTGCGTCCGATCCGCGCGGGCGAATACATCGCGCTCAGCTCGGGTGCCGATGGCACGGTCGAGGAAGTGGGCCTGTTTCTGACGCGCCTCGTGCAGGGTGACGGCATCCACATGACGTTGCCCAACAGTACGGTCTGGAACGCCACGATCACCAACTACAGCCGCAACAAGACGCGCCGTCTGGACATCCCCGTGCCGGTTCGTTATGGCGACGACCTGGATGCGGTGGTCGCCAAACTGCAACAGATAGTGGACGCGCGTCCCGACGCGTTGAAGGACCCGGCGCCGCAGGTGAAGGTGTTCGACTACAAGGAAAACGGCGTTACGGTGAACGTGCGCGTGTGGGCCGAGTCGGGCAAGTATTGGGACCTGCGCTGGAGCCTGTACCAGGAAATCCGCCGCTCGCTCGAAGAGGCCGGCTTCCAGGCCCCGATCCCGCTGCGCGAAATCCAGAACCCCAAGACGGGCGCGGCGGCTTCCTGATTGCGGGTTTGGTTTTGTCAGTCATGAAAATGGGCGCCTCTTTGGAGGCGCCCATTTTTATTCGACGGCGAGATGGCGAGATGGCTTGATCGATCTTGGCGACCCGCCAATCAGGCCGGCATCGCAAGCCGGGCCAGTTCCGTCTTGATCCAGCCCGCGATCTCGCGCTGGCGCTGCGCGGGCATGCGGTCGATGATGGCCGTGACGCTGACGGCCAGCAGGGGCGCGCCCTGCGCGTCCAGCAAAGCGCAACCCACGCCCAGCGCGCCGCGCACCGCGTGGTTGCCGACCACCGAGTAGCCGCGTGCGCGCGTGTTTTCGATCAGGCGGAACATTTCCTGAGGCGTCATGCCGCCGTACTCGTCCAGCCTGCCGGAATTGCGTTCGACGATGCCGCGCGCCACGTCGTCGGGCAGGGCGGCCAGCAGTGCCATGCCGCCCGAGCCCACGCCTAGCGGCTGGCGCTTGCCGGCATACGTGGCAAGGATCTGTACGGGATAGCTGCCGATTTCGCGATGCAGGCTGATCGAGTCGTCTTCCTCGCGCACCACCAGGAACACGGCGTCACCGGTGCGGTCCGCCAGGCGGCGCAGCACGGGCAGGAGCTGGCGCACACGCGGATCGCGCGACCGCGTGTCCGGATCGACGGCAAGCTGGGCGCGGTATTTCTTGGTGCCCGCGACCGGCAGCACCAGGCCCGCGTCGAGCAGGGCGGCGAGCAACCGGTAGATGGTGGGCCGCTGTATGCCGGTCAACCGGGCAATATCGGTCACGCTCAGGCCGTCCGGACCCTGGTCACGGAGGGCGGCCAGCACGGCCAGGCCGCGTCGCAGAGTGCGTGGGCCCGCGGCCGCGGCATCGCTGTCTTGCATGCAGATCTCTGAAAACTAAGGGTTATCAACAAACGAACGAGGGAAAACCATCGTCCGTAGGGTGGACTCTACCTTGATGGCCACCGCCTGTATAGCGCAGAATGCGTCCATCCAATAATTCGAATCGTCCATCTAATGGACAGTACCCGCACGGAGACATTATGACTACAGGTCACAAGCCTGGCATGCGGCGCCTTGCCGCCACCCTTCTGGCCACCGCCGCAAGCGCATTTGCATTGGGTTCCGCCCACGCAGCCTATCCCGACAAGCCTGTCCGCATCGTGGTCGGTTTCTCGGCCGGCGGCACCACCGACGTGATCGCCCGCATCATGGCCAAGGAACTGACCGAGTCCCTCGGTCAATCATTCGTGGTCGAAAACAAGCCGGGCGCCGGCAGCAACATCGCGACCGACCAGGTCCAGCGCGCCACGCCGGACGGCTACACGCTGCTGTTCGTGGCGGTGACCAGCGCGATCAACCAGACCCTGTACAAGAACGTCTCGTTCGATCTGACCAAGGATTTCGCCCCGGTCGCCCTGGGCGCCAAGGTCCCGAACATCCTGGTGGTCAATCCCCAGGTGCCGGTGAAGTCCGTGAAGGAACTGGTCGACTACGCCAAGAAGAACCCGGGCAAGCTGGCTTTTGCCTCGTCCGGCAGCGGCACGTCCATCCACATGGCGGGCGAGCTTTTCAAGATGAAGGCGGGCATCGACGTCCTGCACGTGCCGTACAAGGGCAGCGCCCCGGCCATGACCGACCTGATCGGCGGCCAGGTGCAGTTCATGTTCGACAACATGCCTTCGGCCTGGCCGCATGCCCAATCGGGCAAGCTGAACGCACTGGCCGTCACCACCGCCGACCGCTCCAAGAGCGCGCCGGACCTGCCGACCATGAAGGAATCGGGATTCACGGACTTTGACGTGTCGTCGTGGTTTGGTCTGCTGGCTCCCGCCGGCACGCCGCCGGAAGTCATCAACAAGCTCAACGCCGCCATGCAGCAGGCGCTGGACAAGCCCGCCGTGCAGACCAGCTTTGAAAAGCTGGGCGCCGTGGGCGTGAAGACGACGCCGGCCGAATTCGGCCAGTTCATCAAGTCGGAAGTCGAAGGCTGGGCCCCCGTGGTCAAGGCCTCGGGCGCGACGGTGGACTGATCGGCGCCTCTGCCGGTCACTCGCCGGCGGAGGGCTTAGTAAAAAGGGACGGTCTTGGGCCGTCCCTTTTTTATTTGTGCGTTTGATCCAGCTGATTGATTTCAGCCGGCGCCACGACCGCTATTTCTTCTTGGCCGCGTTCAGCATCGCCGTGCAGACGCCGCGCATCATGTCCACTTCGTCGCGGGTGAGCGACAGGCGGGAGTACAAATGGCGCATGCGCGGCATCAGCTTCTTCGGGTGGGCAGGGTCCAGGAACTGCACGCCGACCAGCGCTTCCTCCCAGTGCGCCAGAAACGCCTGGACCGCCTCGCTGGAAGCCGGTTCCGCGCCACGCGACGGTTCCTGGGCAGTGGAACGCGGCAAGAGCTCGGCGCCCTGATCCACCAGCAGCGCATAACGCAGCTCCCAGGCGGCCAATTGCAGCGCCTGGGCGACGTTCAGCGAGCTGTACTCGGGATTGGCCGGGATGTGGCAGATGCGGTGGCACAGCGCGATCTGCGCGTTCGTCAGCCCCGCGCGTTCGGTGCCCAGCACGATCGCGGCCACGCCTTCGGCCGTGTCCGCCAGGTGAGCGCAGGCCAGATCGGCCGCCTGCCGGATGTCGCAGGGCGGGGGACCCAGGTCGCGGACCCGCGCCGTCAGCGCGAAAGCCAGCGTGACGGGCGCCAGGGCTTCCTCGAGCGACGGATAGATGCGGGCGTTCTCAAGCACGTCCAGCGCGCCGCTGGCCAGCGCCACGGCCTCCGGCTGGCTTGTTACATCCGGGAATTTGGGGTCCACCAGGACCAGTTCCGAGAAGCCCATCGTCTTGATCGCACGGGCCGCGGAACCGACGTTTCCGGGGTGGCTGGGGTTCACCATTACGAAGCGAACACGTGAAAATGCTTGAGTCATTTAAAATGGCACGTTTGGCTTCGTGCCTTCCTGGTTTTTTGAGTCGATTTCCCCGCGGGGGCGACGGCGTGCCGGGGGGCGGCAAGCGGCCTATCATCAAGCCAACTCATCGCATACGTACGGAATTTTATGCACCCGATGCTCAACATCGCCATCAAGGCGGCCCGGCGTGCCGGCACCATTATCAACCGTGCCAGCATGGATTTGGAACGACTCAGCGTGGCTCGCAAGGGGCCGCGCGATTATGTCACGGAAGTCGATCGCGCCGCCGAAGAGTCCATCGTCGAAACGCTGCGCGCAGCCTACCCTGACCACGCCGTGCTGGGCGAGGAGTTCGGTCTGCAGGGACCCGACCAGGCGGAATTCCAGTGGATCATCGACCCGCTGGACGGCACCACGAACTTCATCCACGGCCTGCCCAATTACGCCGTGTCGATTGCGCTGACGCAGCGCGGCCAGGTCACGCAAGCGGTCATCTATGACCCCTCGCGCAACGAACTCTTCACCGCCAGCCGTGGCAGCGGCACGTTCCTGAACGACCGCCGCGTGCGCGTCTCGGGCCGCACCCGCTACCACGACGCGCTGCTGGGCGCGCACTGGCCCAATGCCGGCGATCCCGAACAGGGCTCGCAGCGTTTCCGCCAGATGGCCGAAGGCGCCACCGGCGTGCGCCGCCTGGGCTCGACCGTGCTGGACCTCGCCTATGTGGCCTCCGGCCGCCTGGACGGTTTCTGCGGCGTGGGCCTGAAGCCCTGGGATGTAGCTGCCGGCAGCCTGATGGTGCTGGAAGCGGGCGGTCTGGTCGCCGACTTCGATGGCGAACAAGGCTGGATGGACAGCGGCAACGTCCTGGCCGCAAGCCCCAAGATCTTCACGCAGATGCTCTCCACGCTGAACCCGCCCTCGGCGGCCTGATCGGCGCGACGCGCAAACAGAAACCGGCCCTGGCGGCCGGTTTTTTTTCACTGCGTCAGGACGCTACCCGCGCGGGTTAGCGGCCCGCCGCATACTGCACGTGGGTCAGAGCGCCAACTGGATTCGATTCTCTTCTTCGCCCAGCGGCATGGCGGGCACCGCGCAGCAAATGAGGACCTCATCCTCACCGGCTTCGGCGGTGGGTTCCTTTATGTAGGTCACCGCGCCCTTGATCAGTTTGGTGCGGCACGTCCCGCAATTCCCCTCACGGCAACTGAATTCCGGATTCAGTCCGCGCGTCTCCGCAAGATCAAGTAGCGTGCCGGACCCCGGGGTCCAGCGTGCCTCCTTCAGCGAATTCATGAACGCGATGGGCACGGAGGCCGTGGCTGGCGGCAAGCGGACCGGCTTATCTGCATGGGGCGTACCCGTGCGCGTCAACGACGCCGGTCCGAACGCCTCGGCGAGGATTCTTTCATCGGCGATGCCGTAGCCGCGCAAGCCGTCGTAGATGGCCTGTGTGAACGTCGGGGGGCCGCAAAGATAGAACTCGTAGTCGCCAAATGCCAGAAACCGGCTGAGCAGTGGCATATCGATACGGCCCGAGGCTTCGTAATCAATGCCGTCCTGGGCATCGGCGATATCGCTGAGCACACGAACGACTTTGACTGCGCCTTTTGCGGCGGCAACCAGCTGGGCAATCTCATCATCAAACGCGCGTTCGCGCTTGGCGCGCGCGGCATAAAACAGCGTAGTGGGCCGGATGCGTTGCCGGCGCAGCCCTTCATAGACAAGATGGCGCAGCATCGCCAGCATGGGCGTGATGCCGACTCCTCCCGCCATCAGCACTGCAGGGCGATTCGTCTGCGCGTCCAGCGTGAAACTGCCCGCCGGCGCCCGCACGTCGATGGTGTCGCCCTCATGCAGGTGGTCGTGCAGGTATTGGGAGACCTGGCCATCCCGCTTGACGCTGATGCGGTAATGCCCATCCGACGGTGCGACCGACAGCGTGTAGGTGCGAATGACCGGCTTATCCAATCCCGGGACGTTGACGCGTATGGGCAGATGCTGGCCCGCCAGATGCGGCAGCAGTCCAGCGCCATCGTCCGGCGCCAGATGAAACGATCGGATCGACTCGCTTTCCTGCACGACGCTGCGCACTTTCAAGGGTCGCCAACGGGTTGCAAATTCCGCCGCGCGCAACCGCGCATCGGCTTGCTGCCAATCGCCCGTCATCAACGAACTCTCCGACCAGCCGCCCTCCTGAAACTTCCAGCGCAGGGCCAGGCCGCCCCTTCTGCGCACGATCTTGTGCGCGCGGAATGTCCATAGACGCTCCGCACCCTGAAATGCCGCGATGTCGGGAGCGTCCAGGATGACCTGAGCCTCGCCCGTCATCTGCAGCATGTCGCCGGTCTCGAAATCGACGAACAGAAGTCCTGCCTTGCCGTTGAGCAGGATGTTGCCGAGCGTGGCAAAGAAGAGGTTGCCGTTGAAGTCCGGAATGGTAAGCGTGCCGTCCTGATGCACCCGGACGAACCCGGCCTTGCCGCCACGATGGGAGACATCGACCTGGCGGCGGTCTTCACGCTCGGCGTACGACGCGACAAAAAAGGCGTCGGATTTTTCGATCAGCGCCCGCGTCTCCGGGTCGATGGCCGCCAGTTCCTCGGCCTGCACCGGCGCGGGCACGCCGGGATCGCGGACAAAGGTGAAGTCGCGGAGCTGAATGTACCGCGGGCAGTTTCCGAAACTTTGATCGACGCCGACCCGGAAACCGCTATCCACGCCATGTGCGAGCACACCGTTCATGCGGTTGCGGCGGCGCGTGTGCATCTCGATGCCCAACAGGCCGACCGGAGCGCCTTCAATCATGCCGCGGCCTGCCGGGTCCGTGGCATCCGGGCGGGCGGCGATATCGAGCGTCGCCGGTGTCGGCGACGACATGAAGCCCGGTCTGCCTTCAAGAAACGTCGCCCAGGCGTCCCCCGCGGCGTCCACGCTTCCCAGCACGATGAAGGGCAGTTGCGCGTAGAAGTCCCGGTGTTGGTCAGGCATGTAGTCCCGCACGACACGCTGGCCGACCACTTCCATTCGTTCGGCGACGCCGACCTTCTCCTGGATGAATTTTTCGCCCGCATGCCAGGTGGGCAACTTGGTGGATGTCTCGGCCATTTTCGTTTCTCGCTGGGGGGATGGACCGCGGACCAAACCGTCGGTGCTCAGGACGCCGTCACGCGTTGGCGGTCAGCCCGGCCGGGGTCTGGACGAAGGGCACAAAGCCCGGCAAGGCCTCGACTCGGCCGAGAAAACCCTTGACCGCGGTGTACGCCGAAAGATCGACGTTCCCCTCGGGCGCGCGGGCGAGGTAGCTGTAGATGGCGACGTCAGCGATGGTCGGATGATCGGCGGCCAGCCACTCGCGATTGGCCAGGTGGGCTTCAAGCTTATTGAGCAGGGCGTGCGCGCGCCCGATGACTTCTTCGGCGTTGAAGCCGGCGCCGAACACGGTGATCAGCCGGGCCGCCGCCGGCCCGTAGGCGACTTCACCCGCCGCCACCGACAGCCAGCGCTGGACGGCCGCCGCGCCACGCGCGTCTTCCGGCAGCCAGGCGCGTTGGCCGGATTTGTTGGCGAGATAGACCAGGATGGCATTCGAATCCGCAATGGCAACGCCGTCGTCTTCCAGAACCGGGACTTGGCCGAAGGGATTGAGGGCGAGAAATTCGGGCTTCTTGTGGGCTCCCGACTTCAGATCGACTTCGACCAGCTCGGCGTTCAGGCCAAGCAGCGATGCGAAGAGAACCACTCGGTGAGAATGGCCCGACAGCGGGTGGTGGTGGATTTTCAAGGTCCGGCTCCTGGGGTGGGTTTTCGGAGCGGGACAATTCCCGAACCGTGCCGTCAGTGTGGAACCGAACGATTTTTAGAGGAATAACCTCTGGGCGCACTTCTTTATTACGCTGGGAGAAATAATCGGTTTGGCCGGGGTCGAAATCTGTGTGCCCGACGCTCGCGCAGGCAGCCGTGCCGCGATCAGGTCTCGGCGGACTGCGCAATCAACCGGCCATCGGGAAGCACCATCCACGCCCGCACGCCCAGGCTGCGCACCAGCGCCGCGGTAAGTTCCAGCGGCATGTTCGAAAACGCCGTGGACAGCGCATCGGCAGCCGTGGCTGTGGACGCCATGACGGACACGCTGCGGTACAGCGGCCTTGCCTGTCCTGTGAGCGGATCGAAGAGATGCGAATACTGTCCCGCGGCATCCAGCGGCGTGCCATAGCCGCCCGACGTGGCCAGCGCCTGATTGCTGATCGGCACCTGAGCCAGGATCTGGTCGGGCGACAGCGGATCGGCCAGCCCGACGCGCCACCCCGTAGCGTTGGCCGATGCATCCAGTCCGCGTATCTCGCCCATGTCGACCAACGCGCGCTCCAGACCGGCGTTGCGAAACAGGTCCGTCACGCGGTCGGTGATGTAGCCCTGCGCGATGCCGTTCAGCGTCAGCGCCATGCCCGGCTGCAGGTGGATGCGCTGCGGGTCGACCTGGATGTTTCTGTACGACACGGACTGCAGCGCCCGAGAGATATCGTTCTGTGCGGGGCCATCGGGGGAAGCATCGGTTTGCGCGAAGTGGTCGGCGTACACGCGCCACAGCGGCTGCACGGACGGATCAAAGAGGCCCCCGGTCAATTCCGCGTAGTGCCGGCTTTCGCTGAGCAGCCGGACCAGGTCGGAGGGCGGATCGGCCAGATACCCCTGGCGGTTCAGGATCGACAGCGCGCTGTCGTCGCGGTACAGGCTGAACACGCCCTCGAGCCGCCGCAGTTCCTGCAACGCCCGTTCGATGAGCTGTTCGGCAGCCAGGCGGTCGGGATGATACAGCCGCAGTTCCGCGTCCGCGCCCAGCGCCACGCCTTGCCAGCGTACCGGCGCGATGGCCGCATGCGCGCGGCGCAGGAAACCGGGAGCGAGAGCCAGCGCGGAAGACGCGGCAACGATGCCGAGGAAGCGGCGACGGGCGGGAGAGTGCATGGCGTTATCAACCAGGTGAGGCGCAAAAAGTAAGGGCGATTCAATCAGGGCGGCGGGCGTTCGCGCTATTGGGCAAACACGTAGTCCTCGGGCACGTCGGCAAAGCGCACGACGCGTCCGCCGTGGGTCTGCGCGAAAGCCTGCGCGCGCGTCTGATCCGAAAACGGCATGGCGTCTTCGGCGCCCATGCCGCCGATGAAGCTGGAGTTGATGACGTAGAAGGCCTGGCGGGCATCGACCCACGCCTTCAGATCCGCCGCGCCATCGGGGCCGGCGGCCGCCATGTCGTTGACATAGATGGCGGCCAGGCCCTTGGGTTCTTCGGGCAGCAGCGTGTAGGCGAACACCTGCTTGATGGACGAGAACCACACCGGCGCGGCGCGCCCTTTTACGAATATCTGGCCCTTCGGCCCCGTGTGGTCCAGCAGCATCATTCCGCAGTAGTGGCCGACGGCCTCAGCGGAGACCGCCTGCGGTGCGGGCGGCGCCGCGGCGGGTTCGTCGCCGCCGCAGGCCGACAGCGCCAGCATGATGGCCGAGAAGGCCGTTATTGCGGCCCAACGTTGCAGCGTCATAGCTGTTTCCTCCGGAAGCAGAAGGCGGCCAGCAGAAACGGCACGGCGATCCACAGCAATTGCGCCGCCACCAGCAGCGGCACGGGCATGTGCGCCTGATCGCTGACGCCGGCCATGCCCGCGTACATGGAAATGTTCTCGAACCCTGTCAGGTTCAGCAGCCGGTATACGTCGGACGGATTGGCCAGCAGTAGCGCATTGAGCATGCCCGGCGTGACGTGGCGGCCTTGATCCGCAGCCAGCACACCCAAGAGGCCCATGTCATAGATGACGACAAAGAACAGCCACACCCCCAGTGCGATGCCCGCCGCCGTGGCGCGTTCGCGCACCAGCGTGCTGACGAGGTAGCCCATGGCGAGAAAGCTTGCGCCGAGCAGCACGCTGGCGCCGATCAGCATGGCGAAGGGCCGCCAGGCGCTGGCGTCCATGCCGCCATACACCCATTGCAGCGCCAGTCCCGCCGACCCATAGCCCGCGCCGGTCGCGATGGCCAGGATGACCAGATGGCCGATGAATTTGCCCAAGATGACCTGCCAGCGCGACACCGGGTAGCTGAGCAGCAGGGCCATGGTGCCGCGGTCGACCTCGCCGACGATGGCGTCGTAGGCCAGCAGCATCGCGATGAGCGGCACCAGGAAGATGGACAGGCTGGACAGGCTGACCACCGTGACGGTCAGGGGATCGACCTTGACCGCGCCGGTGGGGGCGCTACCCAAGAGGCCCAGCGCCAGCGCCAGCGCGGCCAAAAGGAGCGATGTGGCAAGGACCCAGCGATTGCGCAGGCCGTCGCGGATTTCCTTGCCGATGATTGTGCTTACGGCGTTCATGCGTCTTCCCGTTCAAGCAGATGGGCGTAGATGTCGTCAAGCCCTGGAACCTGGATGTCCAGGTCGCTGATGGGCGCCCCGATGGCGCCGATGCTGCGGATGGCCTCGACCTTGTCCGATTCGTGGCACAGGCGTTCATAGCGGCTGGCGTCGACCTGGCGCCAGGCCGAGGAGGGCGGGGCGGATGCGTTGTCCGGCCCAAGTGTGACGCTGATACGGATCGGCAGCCCGGTGTCGCGGCGCAGCGCCGACATGCCGCCGTCGGCGATCTTCACGCCCGCCTTCATGACGACGATGCGGTCGGCGTGGCCGGCCAGCTCCGACAAGGCGTGCGTGCTAAGCAGGATGGTGGCGCCGCTGGCGCGCAGCTCGTGCACGATCTCGTAGAACTTGAGGCGCGAGGCCGGGTCCAGGCCGGTGGTGGGCTCGTCGAACAGCAGGACGCGCGGCGCGCCAAGCAGCGCCTGCGCCAAGGCCAGCCGCTGGCGCATGCCTTTTGAATAGCCGCCCACGCGGCGGTGCGCCGCGCCGGAGATGCCCACTTTCTCAAGCAGTTCCGCGTTGCGCGATACGGGCTGACGTTTCAGGCGCGCGTAGAAAGCCAGTGTCTCGGCGCCCGTCATCGCGGGATGCAGCGCGACCGTTTCGGGCAGGTAGCCGATCCGGTCGCGCAGGCGCGCGGCGGCCGGGCTGTGCGCGTCCTGGCCGAACAACGTGACGCGCCCGTGCGTCGGGCGGATGAGTCCGAGGATCAGTTTGATCAGGGTGCTCTTGCCGGCGCCGTTGTGCCCGGCCAGCGCCACGCATTCGCCTTCGCGCAGGTCCAGGTCCAGGACGCTGATGGCCCGGTGGGCGCCATAGTGTTTGCTGACGCCCGCAAGCGTCACCAGTGGATTGCTCATTGATTGTCCTCGGCGCGCTTCGCGCCGGTTTTTGCGTCGGGTTTTGCGGCAAGACTCGCGTCGAGATGCGCGTCGAGATTCGGGCCGGCAATGGCGTCGTTGTCAGCGCGCGGTTCCCGGACAGGCTTCATCAGCGGCGCGCTGTCGATCACGCCGCCGGGCAGGATCGCGGGGAACTGCGATTGTGCCCAGCGCACCACCGAGATGGCCGGACTGTTAAGCAGGATGCGCGCGGCGGGGGCGCGCCACAGCAACTGGTCCACCACGTCGTTAGGACGGTAGGCCGTATCGGCAATGCCGTCGCCATCCAGATCGAAGGCCGTGTTGTCGCTCCAGTAGTTGCCGCGTCCGTTATCAGACCATTCCATCACCCGCGTGCCCACGTACTTGACCTGGTTGCGGTTGTTGATGAAGGCGTTGCCCGAGATCCGGTTGCCCTCGGAGCCCGCCGTGAAATGGATGCCGATATCGCAGTTGGAGAAATGGTTGTCCGCAAAGCGGTTCTTGTTGGCGTTGTAGATGAATACGCACTTGCCGGCGCCGTCGACGGTGTTGCCGGAGATGTTGGAGTCGTTGGCGTAATTCATCATCAGGCCCTGTTCCACGTTGTTCACCGCCACGTTGCCGGTGACGACCAGACGGTGCGAATACATGATGGCGAAGCCGATGTCGTTGCCGGTGGACACGTTGCCGCTGATCTCGCTGTCGTTCGTGTACATGTAGTGCACGCCGTAACGCAGGTCATGGAAGCGGTTGCCGGTGAACCGGTTCTGTTTGCTGGTGTTCACGAAGACGCCGTCGCGGCCGGCGGAAATGTCGTTGTCCACGACCGCGCTGCCGGGCGTGTTCCATAGCGACACCCCGTTGCCACGCTCGGCCACGCGCAGCTCTTTGTTGCCCACGATGCGGTTGCCGCGCACCAGCGCGTCCTGCGGACCCCATACATAGACGCCGAACAGGTTGTCCAGGATGTCGTTGTGTTCCACCACGGCGCGATGCGCGGTGCGGTCCAGGAAGATGCCTGCGTCCATGGCGGGCAGGTCCAGCCCCGAGCGGGTGACGGTCAGGTTGCGCAGCGACACGTCCGTGGCCTTGATCCACAGGGTGCGCCCCTGGCGCGTGCCGGCGATGACGGCGGAACGGTCCTTGGGTCCCTCCAGCGTGAGCGGCTTGTCGATGATCACGGCGCCGGCGTAAATGCCGGGCGCCAGGCGCAGCGTATCGCCGGGCTGCGCCGTGGCGACGGCTTGCGCCAGATCGGCGCCCGCCGCGACCTCCAGGGTGGCGGCCGCGGCGGCTCCGTTCAGGACCGGGCCGAAGCCGGCCAGCACGAAGCCGGCCGCGGCCCACACCGCGTTTCGCAAGGTTGCGATGGCAGCCATGGATCGTTACGCAGACTTCTTGGGATGCACGATCATCTGGCCGGACATTTCCATGTGCAGCGCGTGGCAGAACCACTGGCAGTAGTACCAGTAGATGCCAGGGCGATCCGCCTTGAACGTGATGGACGACGTGGCCTGAGGTCCGATCTCCATGGCGATGCCGTGGCCTTCCAGCGTGAAGCCGTGCGTCAGGTCTTCGATCACTTCCATGTTGGTCACGAACACCGTGACCTCGTCGCCCTGGTTCACCTCGAACTGCTTCAAGCTGAACATCGGCGCCACCGCCATCATGTACACGCGGACCTTGTTGCCGTCGCGCACGACCTTGGCGGCGTCTTCCAGCGACACGCCGTCCTTCTTGGCGATTTGGCGGGCGTCTTCCCACATGGGGTCGTCGCGCTTCCAGACGCTGATCGGGTTGATCTTGGAACGGTGCACCAGGCACATGTCGTGCGGCTCGGCGAAGCTGGGGCCGTCATGCACGAGCTTCATCTCGTCGCCGGAAATGTCGATGAGCTGGTCGTTCTCGGGCTTGAGCGGACCCACGTTCAGGAAGCGATCCTTCGAGAACTTGTTCAGCGACACCAGCCATTTGCCGTCGGCTTCCTTGGTTTCGCCCATCGTGGAGTGGTTGTGGCCCGGCTGGTAATGCACGTCCAGCTTCTGGAGGATCGGGTCGACCTTTTCGCCCTTGTAGGCGCGCTTGGCCTTGTCGATGTTCCACTTGACCATCTGGCTGTCGATGAACAGTGTGGTGTAGGCGTTGCCGCGGCCGTCGAACGCGGTATGCAGCGGGCCAAGGCCCAATTGCGGCTCGGCCACGACGCAGTCGCGAGGCTTGATCTTGTCGGCGAACAGGTCGTCCAGCTTGCGCACGTCGATCACGGTGACGGTGGGCGAGAGCTTGCCGTTCAGCATGAGATGGATGCCGTCGGGCGCGGCGTTGCAGCCGTGGGGCGAGTTGGGGACCGGGATGTAGCGCGTGTACTTGGAGCCGTGGCGGCCGTCGACGACCGGCACGCCGCCCATCGTCTTGAAGTCGCCGTCCTTGACCGCCTTCTCGATGCGCTTGAGGTCGAAGACCACGACCCAGTCCTGCTCGTTGGCGGACATTTCCTCGACGGTGACGCCTTTCTCCGAGTTGTAGCAGGTGGCGAACGAGTATTTGCCCTGGTAGTCGGCGTCGCCGTTGTCCAGGTTGCCGTCGACCAGCACTTGCCACGCGACCTTCATGGTGTCGCCATCAATGGCCGAGTAGACCGAGAAGAAGTTCTTCTTGGGATCGTCAAGCACCTTGCCGTCGTTAGGCAGCGGGATGATGTGCTCGCCGTTGGCAAACACGTAGCCGGTGCGCGGATAGCGCTGCGGACGCAGGCCGTGCACGCCCGACACGTTGGGCAGCTCAACGATCTTGTCGGTCTTCATCACGTCCAGGCGGATGCGGGCCACGCGATTGTTGGCCTTGTCGTTGATGAAGAGGTAGCGGCCGTCGTAGGTCTGGTCGGTGAACGACAGGTGGGGGTGGTGGGCGTCGCCGTTGGGGAACACGCCGCCCTTATCCTTGAGGTATTCGCGGGTTTCAGGCGTGAGGCCGTCGGTCAGAACCTTGCGGCTTTCGTTCGTGCGGCCCCAGCCGGTGGCGCTGCAATGGTTGAAGACGGGAATGCGCACGAGTTCGCGCATGGACGGCAGGCCCAGCACGCGGACTTCGCCCGACTGGCCGCTGGAGTTGAACGCATAGTATTCGTCGAGCTCGCCCGGCGCGACATGCCCGAGCACGGCGCCGTTGCCAGATTTGCCCTCTTTGCCGTGCGCGGTGGACATCTGCGCCCCGGCAACGAGGCCGGCCGCGCCGGTGATGGCTGCGGTGCCCAGGAAGCTTCGGCGGGTGAGGCCGGCTTTTTCGGGGATCTTGTCGGACATGGATAACTCCTAGGTAGGGACGGCGCATTGCGCCGCGGTACGAAAATCGTGTTTCACGATTCCCGGTTGGGGCGATTTGCCGAGTTGGGGGTCGGCATGCGATGCAGAACGACTTCCTGCACCAACGGCTCAGGGGGCGGAGCCGGGCGCCGCTCACGCTTTGCCTGCTTCTGGATCAGGTGAGGGCACTTCTGTTTGTGGTGGTAAAGCATCTGGCAGTGCAGGCACTGGATGCACTCGTTCGGATTGATTTCGCCGGAGGGGTCGATCGCCTGAACGGGGCATTCGATGTTGCACCGCTGACAGGGGTTGCCGCAGTCGCGGTAGCGCTTGAGCCAATTGAAGATACGCAGCCGGGCGGGGATGGCCAGCGCGGCGCCCAGCGGGCACAGGTAGCGGCAGAAGAAGCGCTCGATGAACAGACCTGCGGCCAGCAGCGCCACGGCGAACAGCACGAAGGGCCAGTGGCGCACGAAGTGCAGGATGATCGCGGTCTTGAAGGGTTCGACTTCGGCCAGTTGCTCGGCAACTGCAAGGTCATACAGCGAGAAGCCGAAGAGCAGCAGGAAGATCACGTACTTGAGCGTGGACAGCCGTTGCGCCACGCCGTGGCGAATCTTGAGCTGGCGCACACCAAGCCGCCGGGCGATGCGGTTGGTCAGTTCCTGCAGCGCGCCGAACGGGCACAGCCAGCCGCAGAACGCGCCGCGGTTCCAGAAGACCATGGAGATGGCGGTGGCGCACCACAGGATGAATACCAGCGGATCCATCAGGAAGTATTCCCAGCGGAAGTCGGTGCGCAAGGCCGAGAAGAATGTCAGCACGTTCACGATGGATAACTGCGCCTGCCCGTACCAGCCGATCCAGAACAGCGCGAAGGCCAGGAACGCCAGACGCAGCCTGTCGTGCATCAGCGGGCGTGAGGTGAGCTGGTCCTGGAAGAAGAAAATGCCGACGAGCACCGTCAGCGCGACGGTCAGGATGGCGATCTGGCCGGCCTTGCCCTGCCAGATCTGCTTCCACAGCGCGGGCGGCGCGGATTCGGCGTCGGGCGAGGGCGCCGTGGCGGCGGCGGACTGAATGGCGGAGGATTGACTGGCGGCGGGCGCCGGCGGCGGCGCGACGGTGCGGGTGTAGGCCGCGGGCAGGTCATACGGCAGATCGAACGTGACGAACGCTTTGTCCGACACGCTGAGCACGCGCTGCACCATCAGTTGCAGGCGCCACGGCTTGACCGGGTCGAGCGAGGCGTCTTCGGGCACGACAAAGAGGGCGACTTCGCGCAGCGCCGGCGCGCCCTTGGCGTTGATGTCGGCCAGCCGCTGGTGGTTGCGGTCGCGGAACCGGAAGGCGCCTTCGTCCTGGATGACCTCGATGCGGTCGAAGATGCCGCCGCGCACGTAACCGGACCCCTTGAATGAATAGAGACCATTGCCCGCGACCAGCACAGCCTGCTGGCCGGGCTTGAGGCGTTCCTTCAGGCGCTGCCAGCCGATGTCGCCCAGCAGGCTGCGGCCGATGGATGGTGCGCTGACCAGCGCGGCATACAGGTCGATGAAGGTATCGTCGGGGCCGCCCTCGCCATGATCGGCCGCGTCCTTGCGGCCGGACCGCAGGAACGCCTGATTGACGTCGTCGGGCGTCAGGCGCAGGTTCTTCACGGCGCCCGCGTCAAGCAGTTCCTGCCAGGTCTGCACGGTGTCCTTGTCTTCGTCGAGGACGCGGGTGGCAGCCGGCTGCGCCGCGGCGCGTGGCGCGCCCGACTTGTCGATGCCGTGCGCGCGCGCCACCGCAATGGCGGACCGTGTGATCGTGTCGCCGATCACCATCAGCGTGACCGTTGCGCCGCTGACGATGTCCACGGGCGGCGGTGCGCCGTGACGGGGCGGGGACTCGACGAAGTTCAGGCCGACGTAGCCCTGGATGAAACGATCGACCTTGGCTTGCGGTATGCCGATCAGCACGATGGGCTCGTGGTGCTCGACCAGCTTGGCGCCCATGATGCGGCCGCTGTCGGAAAGCCCCACCAGCACGTCGATCGGCTTGCTTGAGTAGCCGCGGGTGTTGACCACGTCGGTAGTCAGGTAGACAAGGCCGAGCGGCTTATTGCCCGCAAACACGCGGGCAATGGCGGGCTTGCCCTCGACGGGCCCGGAGCGGTCGGCGCCGGGGAATACGTCCGTGATGGGTGTGCTGGCCAGGAATTCAGGCAGGCGTTGCGCCTGCGCCGCTTGCGCCAGGAACAGACAGGAAAGCCATAAAGCAATGAACGCGGCTTGAACGTATTTTGTGACCCGAAGGTGTACTGCGGTACTGCCGCGCATGCTGAACTCTGTTCGTCGTGTTTGCTTACGGGCATCCTACGAACATGCATCGGGGGGTGGATTGCGGTTTGTCAATCTGACAGAGTCGAAGGCCTAATAGCCCTACGATATGTAGGGGAAGTTCCGTAGATTTGGGGGGTATCCGCGGGTGGTGTTGATGGATGTCAATCGGACGACGAGAAGGCAGTCCTACACTGACCCGCGGCGGCAACGGCGTCTGCATATGGCTGGCGTACGTGCATCGACCGCTGTGTCATCGGAGAATTTCATGCTGGCAAAAGCCACCCTCGCCATCCTTCTTTCCGCCTCCAGCCTGCCCGTGCTGGCCGCGCAATGTGAAGCCACCGTCGAAAGCAACGACGCCATGCAGTTCAACGTCAAGGAAATCGTGGTCGACAAGAGCTGCAAGGAATTCACGGTCAACCTGAAGCACGTCGGCAAGATGGCCAAGGTCGCGATGGGCCACAACTGGGTCCTCACCAAGGAAGCCGACAAGCAGGGCGTCGCCACGGACGGCATGGGCGCCGGCCTCGCGCAGGACTACGTCAAGGCGGGCGACACCCGCGTCATCGCCCACACCAAGGTCATCGGCGGCGGCGAATCCGACTCCGTCAAGATCGACGTCTCCAAGCTCGCCGCTGGCGAAAACTACGCATTCTTCTGCTCCTTCCCCGGCCACTGGGCCATGATGAAGGGCACGCTCAAAGTCGGCGGCTAATCCCCCCGACGGGTCTGTTGAGACAAGCAAGAGCCGGCCGGGGGGCCGGCTTTTTCATGCCCGCGGCGCCTGTCGCGCGGCGCGCGTGAACCGGGCCGACGGGCCGGATTCAGGCGCTTGCAAGCCTTAGTCCATTCGGCCCAAAGCCTCTGTCCATCAGGCTTACGGACGGGATGCGTCACCGGCATGTCATGGATTTTCCATGTACGATTACCGGTCGTGTAACTTCTGGAGCTCCTGATGGAGTGGCTGCTGGACCCCGCTGCGTGGGTCGGCTTGCTTACCCTGGTCGTCCTTGAGATCGTCCTGGGCATTGATAACCTGATTTTTATCGCCATCCTGGCGGACAAGCTGCCGCCCGCGCAGCGCGATCGCGCGCGCATCATGGGCCTGAGCCTCGCGCTCATCATGCGCCTGGGCCTGTTGTCCGTCATGTCATGGCTGGTCACGCTGACTACCCCCCTGTTCAATATCGGTCCACTATCGCCTTCGGGTCGCGACCTGATCCTGATGGTGGGCGGCCTGTTCCTGCTGTTCAAAGGCACGATGGAACTGCACGAGCGCCTTGAAGGCAGCATGCACACCGGCTCGTCCGGCCCGCGCGTCTACGCCAGCTTCTGGGTGATCGTCACGCAGATCGTGGTGCTGGATGCCGTGTTTTCGCTGGACTCGGTGATTACCGCCGTCGGCATGGTGGACCACCTGGCCATCATGATGATCGCGGTCATCATCGCTATCGGCATCATGCTGATCGCGTCCAAGCCGCTGACGCGCTTTGTCAACGCCCACCCGACGGTGGTGGTGCTGTGCCTGGGCTTCTTGCTGATGATCGGCTTTTCGCTCCTGGCCGAAGCCTTCGGCTTCAAGGTGCCCAAGGGCTATCTGTACGCGGCCATCGGTTTCTCGGTTGCCATCGAGGCGCTCAACCAGGTGGCGCGCCGCAACCTGCTCAAGCTCGACGCCCGCTTCCCCATGCGCGAACGCACCGCCTCGGCCGTGCTGCGCATGCTGGGCAAGCGCCCGCCGGCCAGCGACGAACCCGACCTGCCCCATGCCGGCAGCCCGGCCGTCCAGGCGTTCGGGGTCGAAGAGCGCAACATGGTCAGCGGCGTGCTGACGCTGGCCGAGCGTTCCATCCGGTCCATCATGACGCCGCGCACGGACGTTTCCTGGATCAATATCGACGACGATCCCGACAACATCCGCCGCCAGCTCACCGAGGCGCCGCACAGCTTCTTCCCGGTGTGCCGCGGCTCGCTGGATGAAGTGCTGGGCATCGGCCGCGCCAAGGACCTGATCGCGGACCTGATCACCGAAGGCCGGGTGCGCCGCAACCGCCTGCGCGATCCGATCATCGTGCACGAGTCGATCGGCATCCTGCGCCTCATGGACACCCTCAAGCGCTCGCGCGGCCAGCTCGTGCTGGTGGCTGACGAGTTCGGCGCCATCGAGGGGCTGGTGACGCCCATCGACGTCTTCGAAGCCATCGCCGGCGAATTCCCCGATGAGGACGAACTGCCCGACATCGTGGCGGACGGCGCCAACACCTGGAAGATCGACGGGGCGGCCGACCTGCACCACGTCGAGCAGGTGCTTGAAACCGAAGGCCTGGTCGACGACGCCCAGGACTTTTCCACGCTCGCGGGCTATCTGCTCTCGCGCTTCGGACATCTGCCCAAGCCGGGCGACGTCTGCGAATACCAGATCCATCACCAGCATTTCCGCTTCGAAGTCCTGGAAATGGATGGCCGCCGCATCGCGCTGGTGCGCGTCGAGAAGCGCCCCGAAGAGCATTTCCCCGACGAAGCATCCCTAGCCAACGACTAACAGAGAGAGACCCTAGCCCGTGACCGAGAACTCGCTCTATCTGATCAAAGCATTCATCCTGGGCATCCTGGAAGGCCTGACGGAATTCATCCCCGTGTCCAGCACGGGCCACCTCATCCTGGTCGGCGACTGGCTGAATTTCGATTCGGGCGACGGTAAGGTGTTCGAGGTGGTCATCCAGCTTGGATCCATCCTTGCCGTGATGTGGGTCTTCCGCGCCCGCCTGCTCCAACTGATTCGCGGCACGCTGACGGGCGTGCCCAGCGAAGTGGCCTTCACCCGCAACCTGATCCTGGCGTTCCTGCCGGCGGCGGTGATCGGCGCGATCTTCATCAAGACCATCAAATCGGTGTTCTACCACCCGGCGGTGGTCGTCGTGACGCTGGTGCTGGGCGGGCTGATCATGCTGTACGTGGAACGCCGCACGCGCCACACGCCGGGCGATGCGCCGGGCGCCGCTGACGACACCGCGTCGGACGAGCGCGCCTCGGCCCACACGCTCGAACAGATCACCTGGAAGCAGGCGCTGGGCGTGGGCGTGGCGCAGTGCTTTGCGATGATTCCCGGCACCTCGCGGTCGGGCGCCACCATCATCGGCGGCATGATCGCCGGCATCCAGCGCAAGACGGCCACCGAATTCTCGTTCTTCCTGGCCATGCCGACCATGCTGGGCGCGGCGGCCTACGACATGTACAAGAACTTCGGCCTGCTGACCCAGCACGACCTGTCGGGCATCGCCGTGGGCTTCATCGCGGCGTTCCTGAGCGCCATGGTAGTGGTGCGGGCCGTGCTGCGCTTCGTGGCCAACCACACGTATCGCGTGTTCGCCTGGTACCGGATCATCTTCGGCGCCATTGTGGCGGCCTGGATCTTCACGCGCTGATTCCTCCCCGCCTCGGCGGGAGCAGAAAAAGGGCCGCTTCTTGAAGCGGCCCTTTTTTTGAATTGCGTGGGTCTTGCGGCGTCTACGCTTCTGTTTCCAGGTCGTAGAACTGCAGTCCGTCGCGGTCGATGACCAGCCAGCCGCCGCGCGGGGGTGACACGTGGTCGCAGTCCCAGTCGGGCAGCACCCAGCGTTCGCGCTTTTGGCCGTCGATGTCGAGCACGTGGCGGTTGGGGCGATGCGTGTGGCCATGAACCAGCACGCGCACGCCCGTCTCGCGGAAGATCGACTCGATGGCGTCCGCGTTGACGTCCATGATTTCCATGGACTTCGTCTGGTTGGCCGCCTGGCTTTCGCCGCGGGCCTGCTGCGCCATGGCCAACCGCTCGGGGATGGTCTTGGCCAGGAACTCGGCCTGCCATTGCGGGTTGCGGACCATCTTGCGGAATTGCTGGTAGGCGGCGTCGTCCGTACAGAACTCGTCGCCGTGCGTCAGCAGGACCTGGCCGAAATCGGTTTCCAGCAGCGCCGGCTCGGGCAGCAGGCTGGCGCCCACGGCCTTGGCCAGTTCTTCGCCGATGAGGAAATCGCGGTTGCCGCGGCCCAGCCAAACCGGGATGCGAGCAGCCGTATTGCGTAGCGCCACCAGCACCGTGGCAAGCCACGGCGGGGCGGCGCGGATCACGTCGTCGCCGATCCAGGCGTCGAAGATGTCGCCGGGCAGCAGCAGGGCTGCCGCCTCTTCCTCTGCCGCCTGCAGAAAGGCCAGGAAGGCCTCCGAGGTGGCCGGCGTGGCCGGCCCCAGGTGCAGGTCGGATGCCAGCCAGACCGGGCCGGGCAGGGAGATCTTATTCAAGAACTTCGGCCTTCTCGATGATCACGTCTTCGTTCGGCACGTTCTGGTGGAAGCCCTTGTTGCCGGTCTTCACGCCCTTGATCTTCTCGACCACGTCGGTGCCTTCGGTGATGGTGCCGAACACGGCGTAGCCCCAGCCGTTCGGCGTGGGCGACGTGAAGTTCAGGAAGTCGTTGTTGGACACGTTGATGAAGAACTGTGCGGTGGCCGAATGCGGATCGCTGGTGCGGGCCATGGCCAGGGTGTACTTGTCGTTCTTCAGGCCGTTGTTGGCCTCGTTTTCGATCGGGGCGTGCGTCTGCTTCTGCTTCATGCCGGGTTCAAAGCCGCCGCCTTGGATCATGAAGCCGTCGATCACGCGATGGAACACCGTGCCGTTGTAGAAGCCTTCCTTGACATAGGTCAGGAAGTTTTCGACGGACTTGGGCGCCTTGGCGGCGTCCAGGGTGATGACCATGTCGCCTTGGTTCGTTTGAAGCTTGACGCGGGGATTGGTGCTCATGGTTTTGGTGCCTTCGGAGGTGGAGGGGGAAGAAGAGGCTGCGGGGGCGGCGCTGACGAACGCCGGAGCGAATGCAGCCAGTGCGAACGAGCACGCCGTCAGGCGCAGCAGGTGTAGAGGGGAGTAACGGGACATCATTTGCCTTGTTTATCCTTCAACATTGTTTCAACTTCGCGGACCTTTTCCCGCATGCCAGGCACGCCGTCGCTGGCGGCCTTCTTGTAGGTGCGCAAGGCCTGCAGCAGTTGCAGGTCGCCCAGATTGGCGCGAGCCGCCGCGTAGGTCGGATCGGCGCGCAGTGCCATTTGCAGGGCGTCCTGCGCGCGGTCGAGTTCGCCTCGGCCAGCATATAGAGCCGCCAGGTTGTTCCAGGGTTCCGGCAATTCGGGGAACCGCGTGGTCATATCGGTGTAAATGTCGATCGCTTCGTTCGTGCGATCAAGCGCGGCCAGGGCGCGCGCGTGCTGGAACATGAGCTGGACGTCGGTGCCGCGCTGGTCCTTGATCTCGGCCTCGCGCTTTTCGATCATCGCCAGGGCTTCCTGATTGTCGCCACGGGTGAGCAGTCGCTCGATGTGCGTGGTGATCTGGGAGGCGGACGGCGTCAGGCGCGTGTCCACGCTGGGCTTGGCGGCTTCCAGCAGATTGGCCAGGGCATCCCAGCCGCCTTCGGGGGGAATCGGGTCCAGGGTGGTGCGGCTGGCGTTGGGATTCGATCCCGCGCCGCCGCTCATCGACTGGGCAAGGGCAACGCCAGCGGGCGTGCCGGCCAGGGCCAGGGCGAGCAGGGCAACGCAAAAACGCGGCTTGATAGTCACGTGGGGTTCCGTTAAAAGTCTTGGCCGGCCGGCGCTTACGCGCGCGACCGGGCCGCTTGCTATACTTGACGACCACCATTTTAGCCCCGGTTGGGTTTTTGGCTCGACCATCGCGTTCAAGGTAGTACGGAGCAGGGCCAGAATTGAAATTGTTCCGCTGCGAATTTACCTGCCACAGTGCTAATGGGGCGGCACGCGTTGACGGTATCGTCCGTCGACAGCAACTTTCCGAAACCGCCACGGAAAACTAAACGAAGCCTATCGCGCCATGCTGCAAATCTACAACACGTTATCGCGTACCAAAGAACCGTTCAAACCGGCCCAGGCCGGCCAGGTGCGCATGTACGTGTGTGGCATGACCGTGTATGACTTCTGCCACCTGGGCCACGCCCGCATGCTGGTGTCGTTTGATGTCGTGCAGCGCTGGCTGCGCGCCAGCGGCCTGACGGTGGACTACGTGCGCAACATCACGGACATCGATGACAAGATCATCCGCCGCGCCGTGGAAACCGGCCGCCGCATCGGCGAAGTCACCGAGTTCTACATCGACGCCATGCACGCCGACGAGCGTGCGCTGGGCGTCGAATCCCCCGACCGCGAGCCGCGCGCCACGCAATACGTGGGCGAGATGCTAGACATTATCGGCAAGCTTGAAACCAACGGTCTGGCCTACCAGGCCGAAGACGGCGACGTGAACTACGCCGTGCGCGATTTCCCCGGCTACGGCAAGCTGTCCGGCAAGACGCTGGATGACCTGCGCGCCGGCGAGCGCGTGGCAGTCGGGTCCGGCAAGCGCGATCCGCTGGATTTCGTCCTCTGGAAGTCCGCCAAGGCCGAGGAACCCGCCGACACCAAGTGGGAATCGCCCTACGGCCTGGGACGCCCGGGCTGGCACATCGAGTGCTCAGCCATGAGCAAGTCGCTGCTGGGCCTGCCGCTCGACATCCACGGCGGCGGTCCGGACCTGAAATTTCCGCACCATGAGAACGAGATCGCCCAGACCGAGGGCGCGTTCGGCGGCACGCTGGCCAACATCTGGATGCACTGCGGCCCGCTGATGGTTGATTCGGACAAGATGTCCAAGTCCCTGGGCAATTTCCGCACGATCCGCCAGACCGTCGCGCAGAGCGAACCGGCGGCCGGCCAGTCCGAGTACCAGGTGAACCCGCGCGAAGCGGAAATGGTGCGCTTCTTCATTGTGCGCAACCACTACCGCAGCCCGCAGAACTACACGCCGGACAACCTGATCGACGCGCAGAACGCCCTGGATCGCCTATACCAGGCCTTGCAGAACGTGCCGGCCGACGATCAGGGCATCGACTGGAACGAACCGCAGGCGCAGGCCTTCAAGGCCGCGATGGATGACGACTTCAACAGCTCGGGCGCCGTGGCCGCGCTGTTCGAACTGGCCTCCGAAGCCAACCGTACCAAAAGCGCGCGCAGCGCCGGGCAGATGAAGGCGCTGGCCGCGCTGCTGGGCCTGCTGCAGCAAGCGCCGGCAACGTACTTCCAGTCTGCCACCCGCTATTCCGCGGCCGCCATCGAGCAGGGCGCGCGAAGCACGCTGGACGCCGACGCCATCCAGTCGCTGATCGACGCGCGCGCGGCCGCCAAGGCTGCCCGCAATTTCGCCGAGGCCGATCGCATCCGCGCAGAACTGCGCGAATCCGGTATCGAGCTGGACGACAAGCCGGGCGGCCTGACGCAATGGCGCCGCGCGTGACCCCGCAGGATACGCCGGACATGTCCACCGCAGATCTCGAGATTCCCAAGCCTGAATACTGGGAAGCCGCCGTGGCGCACCTGATGCGCCGCGACCGCATTCTGAAAAAGATCATCCCCCAGCACCCGGAGGTCTGGCTGACCTCGCGCGGCACGCCGTTCATCACGCTGGCGCGGGCGATCATCGGGCAACAGATTTCCCCCAAGGCGGCCGATGCCGTCTGGACCAAGTTCATCGACGCCGTGGGCAAACGCCCCACGCCCGTCGCCGTGCTGCGCGTTGGCGTGGACGGCCTGCGCAAGGCCGGACTGTCTCAACGCAAGGCCGAATACGTGCTCGACCTCGCCGTGCATTTCGGCGAACGCCGGGTCCACCCCGAGAAGTGGGCGGCCATGGACGACGAGGCCGTCATCTCGGAACTGGTCGCCATCCGCGGTATCGGACGCTGGACGGCGGAGATGTTTTTGATTTTCAATCTACAGCGGCCCGATGTCCTGCCGCTGGATGATCCTGGGTTGCTCAAGGCAATCTCGCTACACTATTTCAGCGGCGAGCCTGTCTCTCGCTTCGAGGCTCGCGAAGTCTCGTTGGCGTGGCAACCCTGGCGTACCGTGGCAACCTGGTATCTGTGGCGCAGTCTGGAACCGACGCCGGTCCAATACTGACGCAAACCAGGCAGCCCATCTACGGAACCACACTACATGCGCAATACATTTCTGGAATTTGAACAGCCGCTCGCCGAGCTTGAAAACAAGATCGAGCAGCTGCGCTATGTGCAGGCCGATTCGGCGGTAGACATCTCCGATGAAATCGGACGTCTGCAGCAGAAGAGCCAGACACTCGCCAAGGAGATCTACGCCAAGCTCACGCCCTGGCAAACGGCGCTTGTCGCGCGTCACCCCCAGCGTCCCTACACGCTGGACTACGTGCGCGAAATGTTCACCGACTTCCATGAACTGCATGGCGATCGCATGTACGCCGACGACCAGTCCATCGTGGGTGGCCTGGCGCGCTTCAATGGCACGCCGTGCATGGTCATCGGCCACCAGAAGGGCCGCGACACCAAGGAGCGCGCCGCGCGCAACTTCGGCATGCCGCGCCCCGAGGGCTATCGCAAGGCCCTGCGCCTGATGCGCCTGGCCGAAAAATTCGGCATTCCCGTCTTCACCTTTGTGGACACCCCGGGCGCATATCCCGGCATCGGCGCCGAAGAGCGCGGCCAGTCCGAAGCCATCGGCCACAACCTTTACGCCATGGCCGAACTGAAAGTCCCGCTGATCTGCACGATCATCGGCGAAGGCGGTTCGGGCGGCGCGCTGGCCATTGCCGTCGGCAACGCCGTGCTGATGCTGCAATATGCCACCTACGCCGTGATTTCGCCGGAAGGCTGCGCCTCGATCCTCTGGCGCAGCGCCGACAAGGCCCCCGAGGCGGCCGACGCGCTGGCCATCATCGCGCCCCGCCTCAAGGATCTGGGTCTGGTGGACCGCGTGGTCAACGAACCCGTGGGCGGCGCGCACCGCGACCCCCGCGTCATGGCCCGCCTCTTGCGCCGCGCGCTCGGCGACGCCCTGCGCCAGCTCCAGGGCCTGACGCCCGATCAGCTCGTCGAGCAGCGCCTCCAGCGCGTGCTCTCGTACGGCGCCTTCCAGGAAGTGCGCGCGTAAAGCGGGCAGGGCGCCGGCCTTCAGCCAGCGCCGCGGCCCCCGCGCCCTCTCTCATGACTGACGTCCCGCCGCCCGGCAGCAATCCTCTGGCCGGCGCGGGCGCCATTCCCTCCCTGCCCATCTCCACCGCACTTGCCGCGGCGTTGCGCCAGACGCTCCAGGCACTGTCCGAGCGTCCGCGCCGTATCGCCGTCGCCTTCAGCGGCGGAGCCGACTCGGCCATGCTCGCCGTGCACGCGGCCGCCGTCGCGCCATTGCTTGGCATCGAGGTAATGCTCTTTCATGTGCACCACGGCTTGCAGGCGCAGGCCGACGAGTGGGCGCAACGCGGACAGGATCTGGCGGCAAAGCTTGCGCTGCCGCTCATCGAAGCGCGCGTCCACGTAGAGCCGGCCAGCGGCAAGGGCATCGAGGCCGCCGCGCGCGACGCGCGCTATGCCGCGCTGGCCCGGTTGGCTGGCGAAGATGGCGTCAATCACATCCTGCTCGCCCATCACCGCAACGATCAGGCGGAAACCGTCTTGCTGCGCCTCTTGCGCGGAACCGGGCTGTCGGGCATGGCAGCCATGGCGCCGGTGACGCAGCGCGGCGGCGTGACGTATCTGCGTCCGTGGCTGGAACGGGATCGCAGCGAGATTCTGCAGGCGGCGGATAACGTCGAGGCCGCCATCGGCTGGCGCGCCGTGCAGGACCCCACCAATGCCGATCCGCGCTACACCCGCGCCGCGCTGCGTGAGCTGCTGGCGCCCGTGCTGGATGCAAGATGGCCCGGCTGGCGCGGCATCGTCGCGCGCCATGCGCGGCACATGGCCGAGGCGGCAGAGATCCTGGACGAAGTCGCGCGTGAGGATTTCGCGGGGCTCGACCCCAGTGCCGACGGCGTGAGCTTTTCGTTGCAGGCGTGGCGGGGACTTTCACCTGCCCGTCAGGCGCAAGTGTTGCGCCATTGGCTGGAGCGCAATGGCGCGCGCATGCCGACCGATGCGCGCATGGCGGACCTGCTGCGCCAGCTTCGCGGCCTGCATAGCCTGGGCCACGACCGGCAATTGCGCGTGGAGCAGGCGGGGCACGTCGTGCGATGCCACCGCGGCCGCGTGTGGGTGGAGCGCCGGGGCGAAGCCGTTTCATGAACGGGTAAGCCGGTTCGCGGCGGGCGGTCAGGTGATTCGCTTCGGAACCGTGCCGACAAGCCCAACGCGGCGTTAAAGCCACCAAATGGACATAAATTTGCGCTATCTGCGCAAATTTTTACCGTCGCGCTAGAATATATGGTTTTGCCCGTCAACACTTGCGGCGGGTATCCAGCCAGAGTACGAGATGTCCCTGATCGTTCACAAATATGGCGGTACTTCGATGGGCTCGGTCGAGCGCATCAGAAACGTGGCGCGTCGCGTCGCAAAGTGGCACGCCGCCGGCCACCAAGTTGTTGTTGTCCCGTCCGCCATGGCGGGTGAGACGAATCGTCTGCTGGGCCTGGCGCGCGAGCTCTCGCCCCAGCCCGACGGCCGCGAACTCGACATGATCGCCGCTACGGGCGAGCAAGCCAGCAGCGGCCTTCTGGCCATTGCCTTGCAGGCCGAGGGCGTGTCCGCGCGCAGCTATGCCGGTTGGCAAGTGCCCGTGCGCACCGATTCGTCGTTCACGAAAGCCCGCATCACGTCCATCGACGACGCCCGCGTGCGCGCTGATCTGGACGCCGGCCGCGTGGTCATCGTGACGGGTTTTCAGGGCATCGACCCTGACGGCCACATCACCACGCTGGGCCGCGGCGGCTCCGACACTTCGGCCGTGGCCGTGGCAGCGGCCATCAAGGCCGACGAATGCCTGATCTACACCGACGTGGACGGCGTCTACACGACCGATCCGCGCGTGGTGCCCGAAGCGCGCCGCATGTCCGTCGTTTCCTTCGAGGAAATGCTGGAAATGGCTTCGCTGGGCTCCAAGGTCCTGCAGATCCGTTCGGTCGAATTCGCCGGCAAGTATCGTGTTCCGGTCCGGGTCCTGTCCTCGCTGACCGACCCCCTTATCCCGCTCGAGGAAGAAATGGTCTCGGGCACGCTGATTACTTTTGAGGAAGACGAAAAAATGGAAGCCGCCGTTGTCTCCGGCATCGCCTTCAGCCGCGACGAAGCCAAAATCACCCTGCTGGGTGTTCCCGACAAACCCGGCATCGCGTTCTCCATCCTGGGTCCCGTCGCCGCCGCCAACATCGACGTCGACATGATCGTGCAGAACCAGTCCGTGGCTGGCACGACCGACTTCTCGTTCACCGTGAACCGCAACGAATTTGCGCGCGCCGTGGACCTGCTCAAGCGCGAAGTCATTCCCGCCGTGGGCGCACGTGAACTGTCCACCGACGAAAAGGTCGCCAAGGTCTCCATCGTCGGCATCGGCATGCGCTCGCACGTCGGCGTCGCCAGCCTGATGTTCCAGACGCTCTCGCAAGAGGGCATCAACATCCAGATGATCAGCACCAGCGAAATCAAGACCTCGGTCATCATCGACGACAAGTACATGGAACTGGGCGTGCGCGCACTGCACAAGGCCTTCGGCCTGGACCAGGCGCCCGCCACCAAGGTCTGACCGATCAGTTCCGGCACGATTTTTTTACGTAAACGCCCGAATCGCGGGCAAGAGCCAAAAAAATCGTGCTAGAATCTCGTTCTCTTTTCGGAGACGTGCCCGAGAGGCTGAAGGGGCTCCCCTGCTAAGGGAGTATGTGGCTAAAAACTGCATCGTGGGTTCGAATCCCACCGTCTCCGCCAAAGACACTTGCACCAGTGAACAAAGGTTGCCTCAAGACCCGCATAGCTTATTGCTCTGCGGGTTTTTTGTTTTCTGCGCGCCTCTGACGTGAGTGGGGTCGCGAGATACGGTTGCCGTGATTCACGCCAGCTGGCTGATCAGCGCACGGGCCTGATCGATAACATCCGCATCGTTCGGCCGAAACTCCAGCCGAATGGCTCGCGGCAGGTTCACAAAGTGAGATTGCGAACTGCGCGCATAGGCTGGGTCGTAATGCCGATCGATCAGTTCGCGCGCCAGGTCTTCGCGGTGGCCTTCGTCCACCAGCGTGATCCAGTTCTTGATGGTGTCGCGGCTGTGCAGTCCCACCATGCGCTGCAACTGCGCTTTGAGCCAATCCGGCGTGTCGAAGAGCCGCGCGTAATCCTGCTGCAGGAAGCGCGTGCGGTCTTCGCGGCTGGAGCGCACTTCGATGCAGTCGCCCTGATGCATGGCGTGCAGCAACGACGCGGGCAGTTCCACGGCGCCGATCTTGCGGCTTTCTGCTTCGACGAACACCGGCCGGCTGGCGTCGAGTTCGCGCAGCCTTACGGCGAGCAGGGTGTCGAAGCGCTTTTGCGTGGGCTGCTGCGCGTCGGGCAATGCACCCAGCAGCGAACCCCTATGGGATGCGAGGTCTTCCAGGTCCAGCGTCTGTGCGCCTGCTTCGTGCAGCGCGTGCAGCAGGCGTGTCTTGCCGCTACCGGTTGGGCCGGTCAATACGACGAAGCGGTGAGGCTGCGGGAGCGTCTGCAGGCTGTCCAGCGTGGCGCGCCGGTAAGTCTTGTAGCCGCCGTCGAGTTGCCGGGCGCGCCAGCCAATCATGTTGAACATCAGGGTCATCGACCCCGACCGTTTGCCCCCGCGCCAGCAGTAGACCAGCGGGCGCCAGCCTTGCGGGCGGTCGGCGAAGGTGGTTTCCAGATGGCGGGCGATGTTGCGGGCGACGAGCGCCGCGCCGGCGCGTGACGCCTCGAAAGGCGAGACCTGTTTGTACATCGTGCCGATCAGCGCGCGTTCGTCGTTGTCCAGCACGGGCGCGTTGAGAGCACCTGGGATGTGATCGTCGGCAAATTCCAGGGGCGTGCGCACGTCGATGATTTCGTCGAAATCATGCAGTCTGTCGAGGCTGACAAGCAGGTGTTTCACGCGGCCGTCCCGGAAAGTAGGGTCCGCAATTTTCGCACGCGGCGCTGTCTGCCGGCGTCGTGGTGGCGGATAGGATTGCAACTCGTCAAATTGGGTGTCTGACACCCTGGGGGCGCCGCTTCAGGTTTGTAGTCCATCTATGCGGGTGTCAGACACCGAGGCGTCACCTACGCGCGAAGCGTCATCACCCCAATGCAATGCACCGCGTAAGTCACCGAAGGCCGCCCGCGCGGCCGAATGGGGCGCATAGCCAAGTTGGGTGTCTGACACCCTGGGGGCGTCGCTTCAAGTTTGTAGTCCATCTATGCGGGTGTCAGACACCGAGGCGTCACCTACGCGCGAAGCGTCATCACCCCAATGCAAGACACCGCGTAAGTCACCGAAGGCCGCCCGCGCGGCCGAATGGGGCGCATCGCCAAGTTGGGTGTCTGACACCCTTGGGGGCGCCGCTTCAAGCTTGTAGTCCATCTATGCGGGTGTCAGACACCGAGGCGTCACCTACGCGCGAAGCGTCATCACCCCAACGCAAGACACCGCGTAAGTCACCGAAGGCCGCTCGCGCGGCCGAACGGGGCGCGCATCGTCAAGTTGGGTGTCTGACACCCTGGGGGCGCCGCTTCAAGTTTGTAGTCCATCTATGCGGGTGTCAGACACCGAGGCGTCACCTACGCGCGAAGCGTCATCACCCCAATGCAAGACACCACGTAAGTCACCGAAGGCCGCCCGCGCGGCCGAACGGGGACGGGCCCCGCAAGATGCTTTGAGCCCAGGAACCTCTGCGCAAGAATGCCAAGCACACCGGCCACCCCCCAACGCCCGACAAGCTTCAAATGCTAGAGTCCGGTACGGTGCCGGACGCCTTAAGAACCCGCACCGCATCAACAGCAAGCAGCAAAGATCTAAAGCACCGGCTCAGCGTGCCGAAAAACGCGCAAATCAAAGCACCCGAGCAACCACATCCCCCGCTTGATGAAGGCAGCAGCAATGGATTTCTCTTTCAAATGCACCACCTGCGACGAGGTCCATTACGGCCTGCCGAGCTTCGGCGCCGAAGCGCCCGCCACGTACTACGCCGTGCCGCCTGAAGATCGCGAGCAGCGTTGCGATCTGGGCAGCGACGATTGTGTGATCGACGAGCAGCACTTCTATGTGCGCGGCTGCATCGAGCTGCCCATCGTGGGTCACCCCGAGCCGTTTGTATGGGGCGTATGGGTGTCGCTCAGTCTGCAAAGCTACGAGACATGGGTGCGGATGTCAGACGAGCCGAAGCGCTCGCACACGCCGCCATTGTTTGGCTGGCTCACGACGCAGCTTGACCCGTATCCCGACACGATCGGATTGAAAACGCACGTTCATCTCAGGGACGACGGCTTCCGGCCGTTCATCGAGTTGGAGCAGACGAGCCATCCGTTGGCGGTCGAGCAACGCGAGGGGATTACGACCGGCCGCGTCGCGGAGATCTACGCGCTGCTCGTGCACGGGCAGGCGGGAACGGCGTAGGCGGGCGATTCGCCAGACGGATCGCTGTCGGACTGCATGCTGCCCGAAGGAACTCCACCCGACAAATCGCCGCCCGACAAATCGCCGCCCGACAAATCGCCCGCCCGCCTGCTCGCCTACCTGCGTCAGGCGCTGAACGTCAGCGCATTCGTCAGGTCGCCCATCGCCGCTTGCCCGCGTGCCGTCATGGCGTCATCGCGCGCCTTCAGGCCGTCGAGCATCGGCAGGTCGAAGAGCCGCGTCGCAAGGCGCAGGATGGATCCTGTGTCGTAGATGGTGTGGTCCACGGTGCCCTTCTTGGCGAAGGGCGACACGATCACTGCGGGGATGCGCGTGCCCGGGCCCCAGCGGTCGCCTTGCGGCGGCGCGACGTGATCCCACCAGCCGCCGTTCTCGTCCACGGTGATTACCACCACCATGTTCTCCCACTGCTTGCTCTTCCTCAGGCTGTCCACGATGTGCGCGATGTGGCGATCGCCCGAGTCAACGTCCGCATACCCCGCGTGCATGTTCAGGTTGCCCTGCGGCTTGTAGAAGGTCAGCGGGGGCAGCGTGCCGGCTTCGGCATCGGCCAGGAAGTTGTTGGTGGCATTGAGGTCACCCAGGCCGCCGTCGCGGATGTGCGTCGTGCGCGCCGAGGTGCCCGGCCCCGTGCTCTTGAAGTAGTTGAAGGGCTGATGGTGCGCCTGGAAATTGGGCGAAGACGGAAAGCCCGTATTGGCCGTCGAATCCACGGCCGCTTTCCAGCCGCCTGCGTACCACGCCCAATCCAGGCCTTTGGCGCTCATCAGGTCGCCGATGTTGGCGTGCGTTTGCGGGACCATGGTTTGCGGGTTTGTCGGGTCGGCTAGCGTGGGATCGGTGGCATCGCGGCTGAACGAAGGCCAGTAAGGCGGGGCCATGGTGTTGACCCCGTAGCCGTCGGGCGTGAGCGCGCTGGCGCCGAATTGCGGGACGCCTGTCAGCGCGCTGGCGGGCGACGTGGGCTTGGGTTCAAGGCGGGGATCGGCGGGATCGGCGCTTTGCAGTTGCGCGATCTGAGGCTGGGCGACCGAGCTTGCGGCGTCCGGATAGAACGGCGGGCGTGCGGCGACCAGGTATTGATGGTTCAGGAACGAGCCGCCGAAGGCGCCCTGGAAGAAGTTGTCGCACAGCACGAATTCCTGCGCCAGCTTCCACAGCCGCAGGTTGTACGCGGAATCGCTGTAATGACCCATGACGAGCGCGCCGGAATCGGCCCATGCGACGAATTTGTCATTCTTGCCGCCGTTGATCTGCATCTGATTCTGGTAGAACACGTGCCAGAGGTCGCGCGTCACCACGCCTTGCGGCAAGGGTTCGCCTTGCGGTCCCTGCAACGCGAACGGCGCGTTGGACAGGTTGTTCATGTAGGCCGCAGCCTGGTCCACCTGGTAGGTGATGTGGTTGGCCTGCTGCGACGTGGGCACCATGCCGTTCCACACGGGCGGCAGCACGGGCAACGGTGTGCCGTCGCGATCGAGCTGCGTGTAGTCGGCCGGCGTCAGCGCGGACAGGGGCTTTTCCACGCCGGGGAAGTTGGCGAACAGATTGTTGAAGCTGCGGTTCTCGGCGAAGATCACCACCAGCGTCTTGACGTTGTCGCGTAGCTGCGTGGTCAGGTCGGGCGCAGGGGCGGGCGTGGGTTCTGGCGCAGGC
>NZ_JCBANC010000034.1:0-65697 GCF_059760815.1 Achromobacter sp. 1012554356
CCAATCTGCCCACGCTCCCCCCCGCCGCGCTTGAACACAGCGAGGCCGCTGCCGCGCATCTGCGCGCGGCGATCGCCACCAACGGCGGCTGGCTGCCCTTCGATCACTGGATGGCGGAAGCCCTGTATGCGCCCGGGCTAGGCTATTACGCGGCGGGCAACGTCAAGCTGGCCGACGCGGCCGACGACGGCAAGACGCCCGCGGGCGACTTTGTGACCGCCCCCCAGCTCACGCCGCTGTTTGCACGCACCCTCGCGCGCCAGACGGCCGAGGTGCTACGCCAGACGGGCACGCACGACGTGTTGGAGTTCGGCGCCGGCACCGGCGCACTGGCCGAAGGCGTGCTGCGCGAACTGGATGCGCTGGGCCTGCCCGGCACGCGCTACCGGATCCTGGAGGTGTCGGCGGACTTGCGCTCGCGCCAAGCCGAAAGGCTGGCGCCCTTCGGCGACCGGGTGGAGTGGCTGGACTCGTTGCCCCACGCGTTTTCGGGCTGCGTGCTGGCCAACGAAGTGCTGGACGCAATGCCCGTCTCGCTCTTTGCCTGGAGCGATGCGGGCCAGGTGCAGGAACGCGGCGTGGCCCTGGATGCGGACGGCGGGTTCAAGTGGGAAGACCGGCCGGCCCCCGCGGCCCTGGCTGCCGCGGTCGCGGCGCGCATGCCCGCGCTGCCGGGCTACGTGTCCGAAATCAATCTGCAGGGCGAAGCCTGGATTGCCGCCATGGGCAGCTGGCTCGAGCGTGGCGCGGCCCTGCTGGTGGACTACGGTTTTCCGCGCAGCGAGTATTACCATCCGCAGCGCGCGGGCGGCACGCTGATGTGCCACCTGCGCCACCATGCGCATGGCGACCCCTTCACCGCGCCGGGCCTGCAGGACATCACCGCGCACGTGGATTTCACGGCCATGGCGGACGCCGCGCTGACGGCGGGCCTGCAGGTGCTGGGCTATACGTCGCAGGCCCGCTTCTTGATGAACGCCGGATTGATGGATCTGCTGGCCGGGCTGGATCCGTCCGATGCCCAGGCCTACGCGCAAGCCGTGGCGCCGGTGCAGAAGCTGCTGTCCGAGGCCGAGATGGGCGAATTGTTCAAGGTGCTGGCCATCGGCCGCGGCATGACGGCGCCGTTGTCCGGGTTCTCGCGCGGCGACCGGCTGGGCAAGCTGTAAACGACGAATAGCGGACAACCGCGGTAAGCGGCCGCGGCGCGTATCTGCGGCAAGCGGCTGCGAAGTAGCTGCGGCGAGCGCCACAGCGGCCGGCCGGATCAGCCTGCCTGCATATCCACCAAACGCGCCAGACGCGCCTGGCGCACACTTTCCTTGATGCGTGCCGGCTCGCCCGCGCATGCCTTGGAGATGGCGCCCGCGTCCACGCCGCGCACCGCCGCCGCCCGCGCCTGCCAGGCGGGCACATCCACCGCGCGCAAGACCGCCGCGGCATCCAGCAGTTCAAAAAAGCGTTCGGGCTTGCGCAAGGCGTCCGCGCGCTCCATCAGCGCAAGTTCGGCATCCGGGCCTTCCGGCTTGCCGTCCACCGCATCAAGGGCATCAAGCGCATCGAGCATGTCAGGCAAGAGGCGCGCATAGTCGTTGCATTCCGTGGGCACACGCATCCGGCGGCCAAGCGCCTCGCGCTCGGGTGTCAGGCGGCACATCAGCGCGTAGCGGCTGGCCAGCGGCAAGCCCTGTTGCGCGGCGCGGTCCACCTGCGGACCGACTTCCTCCACGCCCTGCAATTCGGGCATCACGCGCGCCAGCGCACCGGATTCGGCCAGCACGCCCAGCATGCGCGAAGGCGTATGCGCCATCAACCCGCGCGACAGTTCCTTCCAGACGCGCTCGGCCACCAGCGCATCGGCCTCCCCGGCCGCCACCATACGGCGGCACAGTTCCAGGGTTTCCGGGGCCACGCTGAAATCGCCAAACCGCGCCGCAAAGCGGGCGAGGCGCAGAATGCGCACGGGATCTTCCTCGAATGCCTCGCCCACGTGCCGGAATACACGGGCGCGCAGGTCGACCGCGCCATTCAACGGGTCCACGAGCTGGCCGTTTTCGTCCTGCGCAATGGCGTTGACCGTGAGGTCGCGGCGACGCAGGTCTTCTTCCAACGTAACGTCCGTGCCCGTATAAAAGGTGAAGCCCTTGTAGCCGCGCCCGGACTTGCGTTCGGTGCGCGCCAGCGCGTATTCCTCTTTGGTGCGGGGATGCAGGAAGACGGGAAAATCGCCACCGACCGGAATGAAGCCGCGGCGCGTCATGTCCTCGGGCGTGGCTCCCACCACGACCCAATCGTGATCGCCGGCCGGCAGGCCCAGCAGCGCATCGCGCACGGCGCCGCCGACGATATAGGCGCGCAGGCCCTCGGTGGCCGGATCGCGCGTCATTGCGCCGCGGCGGTTTCGGTGCCCACCGGCACGATGCTGCCCAGGCGCTCCTTCAGCGATTGCGGCTGGCCGGTGAACATCGCCGCGTAGTACGTGGCGTTGGACATCACGTTCTTGACGTACGTGCGGGTTTCCGTGAACGGAATGGTCTCGGCAAAGATGGCGCCTTCGACCGGATGCGTGAACGTCGAGCGCCAGTTGCGGGGCCGGCCCGGCCCGGCGTTGTAGCCCGCGCTGGCCAGCATCTGCGAGCCGTTCAGGTCGCGCAGCACGATGTTCAGATAGTTGGTGCCCAGTTCGGTATTGGTGTCGAAATCGTTGACACTGCCCGGCGTGAAGTCGCTCATGCCGATCTTGCCGGCGACCCACTTGGCCGTGGCGGGCATGAGCTGCATCAGACCCGAGGCGCCCACGTGCGAACGCGCATCCATGATGAAGCGCGATTCCTGGCGGATCAGCCCGTACACCCACGCCGGATCCAGGGCGATGGCGTTGGCCTTGGCCGTGACGCGGCCCTCGAACGGCGCGATGAAGCGCTGGCTGAAGTCGAATTCCTTCTCGGTGCGGTCCGACGTGTTGAC
Organism: Achromobacter sp. 1012554356; assembly: GCF_059760815.1. Taxonomy (NCBI): domain Bacteria; kingdom Pseudomonadati; phylum Pseudomonadota; class Betaproteobacteria; order Burkholderiales; family Alcaligenaceae; genus Achromobacter; species Achromobacter sp. 1012554356. Next base: position 2,968 of record NZ_JCBANC010000034.1, read on the forward strand.
CACGCGGTCGTAGATGTTTTCGGCGCGGGCCAGCTCGGCGGCGGCCATGAGCTGACGGTCGTTCATGCCGCGCAGGGTGAAGTTCCACTCGGGCACGGCTTCGGCACGCCAGCCCAGGCGGAACAGCAGCACGGCGCGCTGCAGGCCCGGATTGGCGCGCGCCTCGGCGATCTCGCGGTCGCTGATGGGCGCGGGGCGCGGCGGCACGTTGATGCGGCGGCCAAGTTCTTCAGCCGCAAGCTGGCCGTAGAAGTCGAAGCGGTCGGCGATGCTGACGTAGGCGGCGTGAGCTTTTTCCTTGTGGCCCAGCGCGGCCTGGCCGCGCGCCTTCCAGTACACCCATGCGGTCTCTGCCTGCTGCGAGGCCGGCATTTCATCGATGGATTCGATGACCCACTTCCAGTCGATCTTGGGCTGGCGGAGCGCCGCACGCACCTTCCAGCCCGCGTTGTATTCCGTCATGCGGATGTGGCCGGCTTCGCGGTACCAGTCGTTGGCGCGGCTGTCCAAGCCCAGCGCGGCGGCCAGCGCGTACTGGCCGCGCACCCAGGCCAGGTTCGACTTGGACATCGACTTGGCCCACTCGCGGCGCAGGTAGGAATCGGCGACGCTGACGTCCGATCGCGCCAGGCGGGCAAGCGCCAGCGTGACCAGTTCCTTTTCGTTGCGGCCAACGGGCATGCGGTCCTGCCGCGTGAGCCACTTCATGGGGTCCTTCATCAGGACGTCGTAGGTCTTCACGTCGCGCGGCTCGAACATGTACTGCACGAACTTTCGCGCGTCAGTGGTCTTGTTGGCCTCGATGGCGTCACGCAACTGCGGTTCGAGCTGCTCCCAACCCAAGATGCCATCGGCCACGAGCTGGTCGTAGAGCGCCCAGCATGCGCCGCCAGGCGCGAAGACGGCCATCGCTTGCGCGGCCGTGGCGCGCTGGCCGGTCATGTGCTTGCCGTCCAGAATGGCGCATTCGATCTGCGCGTTGCTGTTCCTCACGGGCGCGAGCTTGCGCACCGTTTCGAAGTCGCCGCTGCGGGCGGCGGCCAGCAGCCAGTCGCCGCGCAGGCGGTCGGCCAGGTAGGCGTCGCCGTTGCTGTTGATGAACTGCTGCAGGGCCGCGACGGGACGGCCCGAGGCGGGCGGCGTCCAGAGCTGGTATCGCAGCAACCAGTATTCGGGGTACATGCCCAGCGGATCGCCCTTGGCCTGCGGCACGAGCACGCCCAGGACGGACCACTGCTTGCGGTTCATGGCCTCGCGCGCGGCAACCACGGCGGCCAGCGCGGGGGTCTCGGCGGTGGGCGGCAAGCCCGCCAGCGCCACGGGCGGCACCGCGATCATCGGCTGGGCGGCCTGCACGGCAGGCTGAGGCTGGGGATTGACGGCGGCGCTGCGCTGCTGCGCATCGACAGGCGCACAGGCTGCCGTGAATAGCGCCACCAGCGGGAGCCAGCGGTGCAGCCCGGAGCGGGCGCCAGCCGCTGGCGACGACGAATTCTGATACCGTGGGGGCTGCTGGGCGCCTGTCTCTCGACGCACCCGCATGCTGAGCCTACGCAAATTCGTCTTCAGCATGTTTGCCTTCATCTTCAACCCCCCGGTTACAGCCACAGCATGACTACGCAAAATACTCAAGAGGATACCGCAGTCCAGGAGCGCACGCGATTGCGAAAATTGCGCGCCGACCTGCCTGACGACCAGCGCAGCCGAGGCGCTTTGCTCATGCGCGCGCGCCTTTTCACGTGGCTGAATGTCGCCCGCGACCAGGCCGTGCAGGCGGGCCATCCGGCCCCCACAACCGTCGCCGCGTTCTGGCCCATGGCCGACGAACCCGATCTGCGCCCCCTTCTGACGCAATGGGCCGAAGCCGGCATGACCGTCGCCCTGCCCGTGGTGCGCGAGCGCAACGCGCCGCTCGCGTTCCTGCCCTGGACGCCCGAGGCCGAACTGCGCGCCGGCCCGTACGGCATCCAGGAACCCGTGGCCGGCCCCGAATTGCTGCCCGACGTGGTCCTGGTGCCCACCCTCGGTTACTCGGAACAGGGCGACCGCCTGGGTTATGGCGGCGGCTACTACGACCGCACGCTGGCCGCCCTGCGTGAACGCGGCCACGCCTTCACCGCCATCGGCATCGCGTGGAGCTGCGGCGAGCTGTATCCGGGATATGTCCCCGCCCCGCACGACGTCCGGCTGGACGCGGTGCTGACCCAGGACGGCTGGGTGCCGCACGCCCCGCTTGAAGAAGGCAAGACCGGCGGATCGGTCCTGCACTCGTATCGGATGAACTGACGCACCAGTTTCGTCCGGCGGGCGCACCAGCGTGGTGCGCCCGCCAACGCCCCGGCGCCCGCCGCGGCGCGGCCCGTCCCCCGATTTCTTCTTCGTCCGCCATGGGGATGGCAATTCCCCCGTCCCCAGCGCATATTGACGCAGTGGCGCCCGCCTGCCGCCAAAGCTGGCATGCGGGTTGCTTGTAGATATGCATCTGCACCGGAGGAGCCATGAAGCACCCACCCGCCCGTCCATCCGCCTATGACGAAATGCGCGATGGCGAGAACCGCATCCGCGCCCACTACCAGGCGTTCGAGCGCTGGCACACCGAGCAGTCGGACGAAGCCATGTCCGTGCGCCGGCTGGAGGCCGACCTGAGCTTTCGCCGCGTCGGCATCACGTTCTCGGTTGCAGGCGACGCCGCCGGCACCGAACGCCTCATCCCGTTCGACCTGATCCCCCGCATCATCCCCGCCGACGAATGGCGGCTTCTGGAAGCCGGCCTGAAGCAGCGCGTGCGCGCGCTGAACCTGTTCATCCGCGACATCTATCACGGCCACGACATCGTGCGCGCCGGCATCGTGCCGGCCGAGCAGGTCTTCCTGAACGCGCAATACCGCCCCGAGATGCAGGACGTTGCCGTGGCCGAGGACATCTACTGCCACATCGCCGGCGTGGACATCGTGCGGGCGGGCGCGGGCGAGTTCTACGTGCTGGAGGACAACCTGCGCGTGCCGTCGGGCGTGTCGTACATGCTGGAGAACCGCAAGATGTCGATGCGGCTCATGCCCGATGCCTTCGGCCGCATCAAGGTCGAACCGGTGGCGCACTATCCCGACCTGCTGCTGGACAACCTGCGCGAGGTCGCGCCGCATGGCGGCGACGATCCCACCGTGGTGGTGCTGACGCCGGGCATGTACAACTCTGCCTACTTCGAGCACGCATTTCTGGCGCAGCAGATGGGCGTGGAGCTGGTCGAAGGGCAGGACCTGTTCGTCGAGCAGAACACCGTCTACATGCGCACCACGCGCGGGCCGCGCAAGGTGGACGTGATCTACCGCAGGCTGGACGACGATTTTCTGGATCCGCTGGCGTTTCGCGCCGATTCCGCGCTGGGCGTGCCCGGCCTCTTGTCGGTGTATCGCGCCGGTCGCGTCACGCTGGCCAACGCCATCGGCACCGGCATCGCCGACGACAAGTCCACGTATCTGTACGTGCCCGACATGATCCGCTTCTACCTGGGCGAAGAACCCCTCCTGTCGAACGTGCCCACCTGGCGCTGCGGCCGGCCGGACGAGCTGTCCCACGTGCTGGCCAACATGCACGAGCTGGTGGTCAAGGAAGTGCATGGCGCGGGCGGCTACGGCATGCTGGTCGGGCCGTCCGCCTCGCGTGCCGACGTGGAAGCATTCAAGGACCGCGTGCGCGCCAATCCCGCCAACTACATCGCGCAGCCTACGCTGGCCCTGTCGACCACCCCCACCTACGTGGAATCGGGCATCGCGCCGCGCCACGTGGACCTGCGTCCGTACGTGCTGTGCGGCAAGGAGATCCGCACCGTGCCGGGCGGCCTGTGCCGCGTGGCGTTGACAGAAGGATCGCTGGTGGTCAACAGCAGCCAGGGCGGCGGCACGAAGGACACCTGGGTGCTGGAGGACTGACCATGCTGAGCCGAACCGCCGACAACCTGTTCTGGATGTGCCGCTACACCGAGCGTGCCGAAAACACCGCCCGCATGCTGGACGTGAACCTGCAGATGTCGCTGCTGCCGCAGGATACGCAGACGCGCGAGGGCTCGTGGCTGGGCGTGCTGCGCATCTCCGAGCTGCAGGGGCTGTATCAAAGCAAGTACGCATCGATCTCGCCGCACGATGTGCTGCAGTACATGGTGCGCGACCCGGCGAATTCCTCGTCGATCTATTCCTGCATGCGCGCCGCCCGGGAAAACGCGCGCGCCGTGCGCGGCAGCCTCACGACGGAGGTCTGGGAAACCTACAACACCACGTGGCTCGAACTGCTCAAGCATCTGCACACCGGACTGCTGGAGCGCAATCCGGGCGAGTTCTTCGAATGGGTGAAATTCCGCTCGCACCTGGCGCGCGGTGTCACGATCGCCACCATGCTGGAAGACGAGGCGCTGTACTTCATGCGCATTGGCATGCACCTGGAACGCGCGGACAACACCGCGCGCATGCTGGACGTGAAGTTTCACGAACGCGGCGGCGCGGGCACGCAGGACAGCCGCGCGGAAGCGGCCGGCGCAGCCGCCGTGCAAAGCGAGTTCTACCGCTGGTCGGCGCTGCTCAGTTCGGTGTCCGGCCTGGAGATCTACCGGAAGGTGTACCGTGATGTCATCACGCCCGACCGCGTGGCCGAGCTGCTGATTCTGCATGGCGACATGCCGCGATCGCTGCTGGCCTCGATGCGGGCGATGGCCGACGACCTGGCGCGCGTCTCGAATCAGCGCTCGACCGAAACCGAGCGGCGTGCGGGCATGCTGTGTGCTGAACTGCAGTACGGGCGCGTCGAAGACATTCTGGCGAGCGGACTGCACCGCTACCTGGACCGCTTCCTGGACCGCATCAACGACCTGGGCAACCGGATCAGTCAGGATTTCCTGGTGCCGCTGTCGGCCTAACTCGGAGCAGGCAATGAAGCAGATCATCACGCACGTCACGCATTACCGCTACACGGCGCCGGTCAACTACAGCATCCAGACCCTGCGTCTGACGCCGCGCGACGACGAGCACCAGCGCGTGCTGCGGTGGAACATCGAGGCGCCCGGCCAACTGGACAAGCAGGTCGACGCCTACGGCAACATCACGCACACCCTGACGCTGAACCAGCCGCACAGCGACATCGAACTGCGCGTGTCCGGCCAGGTGCTGGTGGCGCCACTGACGCGGGGCGTGCTGGGCAGCGAAGACAGCCGCCTGCCGGTGCATGCCTATTGCGTGCCCACGCAGCTGACCCAAGCGGACGAGACCATTCTGGCGTTTGCGCGCTCGGTGCTGCCGAACGGGCTGTCGACCTCCGACGACATCCTGAATCTGGCCGCGGCGATCCACGCCCGCGTGGCCTACGTGCCCGGCACCACGGATGTCACAACCGCCGCCGATCAGGTGCTGGCCCTGGGCCTGGGTGTGTGCCAGGACCACGCCCACCTGTTCCTGGCCTGCGTGCGCGGCCTGGCCGTGCCTGCGCGCTACGTCAGCGGCTACCTGTACACCACCGCCGAGCATGCGGCCAGCCACGCGTGGGCGGACGTCTGGCTGCCCGACGTGGGCTGGACCAGCGTGGACATCACCAACAACCAGTTCGCCTCGGAGTGCCATTGCCGGCTGGCGGTGGGCCGGGATTACGACTCGGCCTCGCCCGTGCGGGGCGTGCGCACCGGCGGCGGCGAGGAATCCATGGAAATCAGCGTCCAGGTCCAGGCCGGGGCGCAGCGGTAAGCCGTAACATCTGCCCCGCCGCGCCGCAATACAATGCGTGGTGGTTTTTCCCTCTTTCCGATCATGACCTACTGCGTAGCCGCCCGCCTCGACGCCGGCCTGGTGTTTCTCTCCGACTCCCGTACCAACGCGGGCGTCGACCAGATCAGCGTCTTTCGCAAGATGACCGTGTTCGAACTGCCGGGCGAGCGCGTCATGGTCCTGATGACCTCCGGCAACCTGGCGGTCAGCCAGGCCGTGCTGAACGTGCTGACCCGTCAGCGCGAAGAAGGCGCCGACACCCTCTGGAACGCGCCCGACATGTTCGCGGCCACGCGGCTGGTGGGCGCGGCGGTGCGCGAGGTCTACCGCAGCGAGGCCGCGGCCCTGCACGAGCAGGGCGTGGATTTCAACGTCAGCATGATCTTCGGCGGCCAGATCGGCACCGAGCAATGCCGCCTGTTCCAGCTGTATTCGGCGGGCAACTTCATCGAGGCCGGCCAGGAATGCCCGTATTTCCAGATCGGCGAGGCCAAGTACGGCAAACCCATCCTGGACCGCGTGCTGCAACCGGACACCTCGCTGGACGAGGCCGCCAAGTGCGCGCTGATCTCCATGGACTCCACGCTGCGCTCCAATATCTCGGTGGGCGTGCCGCTGGACCTGTTGGTGTACAGCGCCAATTCGTTGCGCGTGACGCACTTTGCCAGCATCGACGAGCACAACGAATACTTCCGCATGATCCGCGGCTCCTGGGGTGAACGCCTGCGCCAGGTCTTCGCGGAGATCCCGGATCCGTCGTGGACCAATCCCGACGCGCCCGGCTCGCTGGTGCCGCCATCGCGCGTGCACCAGCCGCTGCGCATGGAGCCCGTCAACACGGCCCACGCCCCCTACGTGACGCCCCAGGTGCTCGCCGAAGACCCCGGCAAGGACCAGCCCAACTAAGGCGCGTGACGGTCGCAGAAGGATGGGGCCACAGCCCACCGTCTATCGCGGCCCGCGTCCGCTTGCCCAGGCCAGGATCTCGTCCCGATTTCCATCCAGCTCGGGCACCGCTGCCGGCTGCACCGGTAGCGGCTTGGAAAACTTGACCGGAAACGCCACGCGGGGCCCGTCCGCCGTCTCGGCAACCACGCCACGATGCCGTACGTGCGGGTCGTCGAAGACCTCGTCATGTAGAAGCACGGGCGCCCAGGGAATATCACGGCCGCGGAACACGCCTTCCCAATAGGCCAGGCTGCGGCTGGCAAACAACGTGCGCAGCCGGTCGTTCAGCGCCCGCTTGTCGCCCAGCCTTCCTGCCCGCGTCCGGTAAATCTCCGTGGTCAGTTCGGGACAGTCCGGCGCGAGTGCCTCGCACAGGTTTTGCCAGAAGGCCTCCTCCAGTATGCCGAGCGCAAGATGCCGTCCATCGGCCGTCTCGAACACGTCGTTGTCGGGCATGATATGCGGCAGGTTGTCGAGGCCCGCGCCGTGGGACCGGGTCATCGCCTGCAGGGCCGGCGCCATCCACGCGGTCAGCGCATCATGGATGGACACATCCAGATGCTGGCCCACGCCAGAGACACGCGCGTCATCGACAGCGGCCAGGATCGCCAAGGCGGCGTGCATGGCCGCGCAATAGTCCGACAGCCGCAAACGCGGGCGCCCCATCACGTCGCGCACCTGCGATGGAACGGCCCAATAGCCGGACAGGGCCAGGTAGTTCAAATCGTGGCCGGGACGCTGCGCGTAAGGGCCTGTCTGACCAAAGCCCGAAATCGAACACGTCACGATGCGTGGATTGGCTCGCGCCAGACGGGTGTAGTCCAACCCCATCCTGGCCATGACACCGGGCCGGAAGCCTTCGATCAGCACGTCGCTGCGCGCGGCCAGCTGCAGGAGGGTGCTCCGGTCTTCCTCGCGCGTGAAGTCCAGGCTGATGGATCGCTTGCCGCGGTTGTACTTGGCAAACGTTTCCGCGCCGAGCTGACGCGCCGTGTCGCCCTGCGGCTTTTCCACCTTGATCACGGTGGCGCCAAGCTGGCCGAGCAGCATCGCCGTATATGGGCCCGGGTGAAGCTGGCCCAGGTCCAGCACGGTCAGCCCGCTGAGATAGCCGCCGCCTCGGGTCATGCCAGGATCCCCTTGGCGATCGTATTGCGCTGGATTTCGCTGGTGCCGGTGACAATGCGGTAAAGGCGCAGGCGGCGGAATATGAACTCCACGGGATGGTTCTTCGTCACGCCCACGTTTCCGTGGATCTGCATGGCCTTGTCGGCAATGTCGAAGCAGCGTTCGGACACGAACAGCTTGCACATGGCGGCCTCGTCCCGCACGTCTGCGCCGGCGTCGGCCTTTGCCGCCGTGGCAAGCACCATGTGTTCGCAGGCATACAACGCCGTCGCCATGTCGGCCAGCATGTGCTGGATGGCCTGGAAGCGGCTGATCGGGCCGCCGAACTGCTGGCGGTGCCTGGCGTAGTCCACCGCCAGCCTGAAGGCCTGGCGCGCCAGGCCTATCATCGTCGGACAATGCAGCAGCCGGTTCACGCTGATGCGATTCATGGCGATCTTGAAGCCCTGCCCCGGCGCGCCGATCAGATTCTTCTTCGGCACGCGGACCTGATCGAACACGATGTCCGCGTCCACGTACTGGCCCGTCATCGGCACGCAGTCGTGCACAAGCCGCACGCCGGGGCTGTCCAGGTCGATCAATATCGCCGAGATGCCGTCGGTCCCTGCCTCCGGGTCGGTGACGCACATCGTGATGGCGAAGTCCGCAAACATGGACGCCGTGATGTAGTGCTTGGTGCCCGTGACGATGTAGTCGTCGCCGTCCTCGACCGCAGTGGTCTGCAGCCGGGTCGCGTCAGAACCCGACTGCGGTTCCGTCATGGCAAAGCAGGCCCCGCGCTCGGCATGAATCACGGGCATGATGTAGCGCTCCAGCTGATACGGCGTGGCATGGCGCACCAGATTGCCGATACGCGATGGCCCGCCCCAGTCGCCCAGCACGTGCGGAAACAGAATGGCGCCGGAAGCGGCGACGTCATCCTTCAGCACGCACAGATCACGATAGGGCAGGCCCTGCCCGCCCAGTTCGACCGGCAGCTGCGGACCGTACAGCCCCAGGGTCCGGCACCGTTTCCATACGGATTGCACCAAGCTGCGCTCGAACTTGTCTTCGTACCCCAGGCCGAGCGATCGCTCCAGCGGTAGCAGTTCATCCTGCAGATACTGCCGCAGCCGCTCGCGCAGCTCGGCCAAGGTAAGCGGTGTGTCGTTGGGCATGATGTCTCCTGTCTCGGTAATGCCCAGCTTGACAGCGCTAGCCATCCTCATGATTATCTTTTCTTCGATCTTGATAACCGCGCGGAATCATGAGACTGGAAGATCTGGACTATTTCCTGGCCGTTGCCCGCCTGAGGCACGTGGGCCGTGCCGCGGACAGCATCGGCATCAGCCAACCCGCGCTGACCAAGGGGATCCGCCGGCTGGAGGAAGAGCTGAAGCTGCAGTTGTTCCTGCGCACGCCCAAAGGCATGGAACTGACGATTCCCGGACGCGCGTTCTATCAACGGTCGGTCCAGGCCCGGCGCGAGCTTGACGACGCGATGCAGGAGGCCGGTGATCTGCATCGCGGCAGCATCGGGCAATTGCGCGCGGGCGTCACGCCGCTATTGGCCGAGCCGTTCTTCAATCCCGCCTGCATCGAATTGCTGTCGCAGCGGCCCGCCGCCAAGGTGCAGGTCATGGTCAGCCTGAACGATGCCTTGATTCCTGCCCTGCGCCAGGGAGACCTGGACTTTGCGATCAGCTCGCTGTTTGAATCCGCCACGGCGGCCGAATTCGATTGCGAACCGTTGTTTGCCGACCGGCTATATGCCGCGGCGCGGCCGGGCCATCCCTTGCTGAACGGCCGCAAGATCCGCTTCACAGACCTTGCTCCCTACAAGTGGATGCTGCCCGGCCCGCAAGCCGCCTCGCGCCGCTGGCTGGAGACCAGATTCGAGCAGCACGGCTCACCCCCGCCCGAAGTGACCATCGAATCCAACGCGTCCGTATCGAACCTGCTGAGCATCCTGCACGGCACCGACCTGTTGACGCTGGTCAGCGAAATGACCCTGTCGGCGCACGCCGGCCATGACCTTGCCATCGTGCCGCTGGATGACCTGACCTGGCATCGCCAGATCGGCGTTCTGACGCGGCGCAACAGCTACCAGTCGCCACTGACCGAGCGGCTGCTGGAGATCCTGCGCCAGCACGCGCAGCGGCGCGCGCAGGCGAAGTAACCCCCGCCCCGTCCCATGGCGTCCGCTATTCCGCCGTCAGGCCCAGGCGCTGGATCAGCGGTCCATAGCGAGCCGACTCCTGGTCGATGAGCTTGCCCATGTCGGCCGGCGAGCCGGCGATGGATTTGAATGACTGCGACTCAAGCGCCTGCACGACTTGCGGGTCGGCCATGACGCGGCGGATTGCCGCGTTCAGGCGGTCTACCACGGCGGACGGCGTCCCCTTCGGCACGGCAATGCCCGCCCAGCTTCCGCTGTCGAAGCCTGCGTAACCCAGTTCGGCAACTGACGGCACGTCAGGCAGGGACGCCGCGCGCTGCTCGCTGGTGACGGCCACCGCGCGGATCTTGCCCGACGTAATAAACGGCATGGCGGGCGCGACGGCCACGATGCCAACGTCTATCTGTCCGCCCGCCAGGTCATTCAACGCGTTGCTGCCGCCGCGGTACGGCACGTGGACGGCGTCCAGGCCAAAGTGCTGCTTGATGGTTTCGAACGTCAGGTGCATGGACGAACCCACGCCAGGGCTGCCGTAGCTGAGCTTGCCCGGATGCGCCTTGGCGTACGCCTGCAGTTCAGCGAACGTCCTGATCGGCAACGCGCTGTTGACCAGTACGACGTGGGGGGCAATGCTCAAGCCCGACACCGGCGCAAGGTCGGCGATCGGATCAAATGTCAACTTGGGCGACAAGTGTTTCGCGATCGCAAAGTTGCCGCCATATTCAAGCAGGGTATAGCCATCGGCCGGCGCGCTGGCGACTTTGCCGCCGCCCAGATTGCCTCCTCCTCCCCCGACGTTCTCAACGATGATGGTCTGCCCCAGCTCCTTGCCCAGCGGCACCGACACCAGCCGGGCGATGTAGTCGAACTGCCCGCCCGCCGTGAATGGAACGATCAGGCGGATGGGCTTTTCGGGATATCTGGCCGCGACGTCCGCCGCCTGAGCCGGAGCGATGGCGCTCAGGCCTGCCAGGGTGAGGGTCGCCTCGGCCAAGCGACGAACCGCCTTTGCAACCCACCGAACATCTCGTTTGTCCACACCTGTCTCCTGTTTCTTGTCGGGGTTGGACCGTCGCCTCCCCTTTGGCAATAGAGGTAACCCGGCGCCGGGCGCCGCGTCATGCCATACCCGATGATCTTCATAACGCACAGGAATCGGCCCTACGCGATAACGCGGCGGCATGATGTTTAGCGTCCCGGTTATGCGGCCGTGTGCTGCGCCGCGCAGCATAGCGGCAAGCCAAATTCGAAATGGAGCCGTCATGAACCAAGGCCGATACACCACCCGCAATGCGCGCTACTGGCGCGACCGTCCCGCCATCATTTTCGGCGACCGCAGCATAAGCTTTGGTCAGCTGGAAACCCGGTCCAATCGACTGGCCAATGCGCTTCTCGCGCTGGGCCTGACCAAAGGCGACCGCGTCGCCGTCCAGGCCTGGAATTGCCCTGAAATCATCGAGCTGGAGTGCGCCCTGTACAAGGCGGGACTGGTCAAGGTGGCATTGAATGCCCGCTTGTCTGCGCAGGAGATGGTGGACTCGGTCAACAACGCGCAGGCCGCCGTATTTATCGTGGATCCGGCGCATCTGGAGGACGCCGAGTCGCGTCGCAACGCCTTCGAAACCGTTCGCCACCTCGTCGTGACCGGAAGCCGGGACGCTGGCGACTGGCGGTCCTACGAACGCCTGCTGGAGGCTGCCGCCGACCGTAATCCGGATGTCCCCATGCAGCCGCAAGACCTGGCGGTGCTGCATTTCACGTCGGGTTCAACCGGCAAGCTGAAGGCCGCCATGCAGACGGTCGGCAACCGCCTGGCGTCGCTGCGCAAGGTGGTCATGGGCCGAATGCGCGCGAATCCGGGTGAAGTGCTGGCGTTGGCCGGGCCGATCACGCACGCCAGCGGCATGTTCATGCAACCGTTCCTGTTTCAGGGCGGCACGATCCTGCTGCACGACCGCTTCGAGCCCGAGGCCTTTCTCGCGTCGGCCGCCCGCCACCGCGCCGCCTTCAGCTTCATGGTGCCCACGATGGTCAACATGCTGATCGCTCATCCGAACCTGCATCGCCATGATCTGTCTGCCCTGCGGCAGATCTCCTATGGCGGCGCGCCGATGGCACCCGCACGCATCCGCGAGGCCTGGGAAGCATTGGGACCGAAGCTCAGCCAGGGATATGGCGCCGGCGAGACGACAGGCGGCCTCGTTCTGCTAAGCGCGTTGGATCACGCCGATGCGATGGCGGGCCATCCGGAGCGCCTTCTGTCCTGCGGCCGGCCTTTCGGCGAAAGCGAAGTCCGGCTGGTCGATGAAGACGGGCAGGAAGTGCCTCCCGGCGAAATTGGCGAAATCACCGTCAGCGGTCCTGACGTCTTTGCCGGCTACTGGCAAGAACCGGAACTGTCGGCGCAGGCGCTGCGCGACGGCTGGCTGCATACGGGCGACCTGGCGCGCACCGACGACGAAGGTTTCATGTACATCGTCGACCGGAAGAAGGACATGATCATCTCGGGGGGCTTCAACATCTACCCGACGGAAGTCGAGCAGGCGCTCTACCAGCACCCCGCCGTTTACGAAGCCTGCGTGTTCGGCGTGCCCGACAAACTGTGGGGCGAGTCAGTAAAGGCGATGATCGTCCTCAAGCCGGGCGAAGCGGCGACCCCGGCCGACTTGATCGAGCATTGCCGCAAGCAACTGGCCGACTTCAAGAAGCCGCGGAGCGTCGAACTGTTGGCGGAACTGCCGAAGAACGCCAATGGCAAGGTCGCAAGAAAGCAGATGCGGGATGCATTCTGGATTGATGAGGACCGCAAGGTGGGGTGATCGCAACGGCATGCGGGCATGGCGGAGCGGTTAGGTGCCGCCCAAAGCGGCACCTGACGCGTCAGCGCCGCTCGAACTTCGGCGCGCGCTTTTCTTCAAATGCCTTGCGGCCTTCCTTGGCGTCCGCCGTGGCAAAGCAGATCGCCTGCAGATCGCGCTCGTACTCCACGGCCTTCTCCAGCGGCATCGACAGCGCGGCGCGCAGATTGACGCGTGCCGTCTCGGCCGCGATCGGCGCGCGCGAGGCGATGGTGGCGGCAAGCGCCTGCGCGCGCTCGCGCAACTGTTCCTGCGGCACCACTTCGCTCACCAGGCCCCAGGCCAGCGCCAGATCGGCGCGAATGGGATCGCCGGTCAGCACCATCAGGGCGGCGTTGCTCGGGCCGATCGCATGGACGAGCTGTGCCGTCATGCCGCCGCCGCCAATCCAGCCCAGCTTGATCTCGGGCGCGCCCAGACGCGCGTTATCGGACGCGATGCGGATATCGCAGGCCAATGCCATCTCCAGGCCGCCGCCGAACGTATAGCCGTTGATCGCCGCCACCGTGGGCTTTTTCAACATGCGCACGCAGTCGCAGTAGTCGAGCCGATTGCGAAAATCCCAGGGCGTGGCGTAGCGGTCAAGCTCGGTGATGTCCGAGCCGGCGCAGAAGGCCTTGGGGCCCGCGCCGGTCAGGATCACCGCACGCACCTGCGCGTCGGAATTGCATTGCTCCACCGCCGCGATCAGCAAGTCGGCCATCTCGGGCGTCATTGCGTTCAGCTTCTCGGGACGATTGAGTTCGATGATGGCGACATGGCCATCGATACTGAGATTGACGAGTGCGCTCACGTCGACATCCTTATTGCGGAGTGCTTGGGGTGACGGCCAGGCTGGCCTCGAAACGCTCGGTCAGGCCGCGCGCCAATGCATGGGACGATGCGCGGGCGGCGACGCCGTCGCGCAGGAACTGCGAGGCCTCGCTCTGGAACGCGATGTAGCCGTCGTGCCGCGGCCGGATCGAGGCGGCTTCCAGCGTGCGGGCCGTATTGGCATAGAAGTTGCCGCTCGCCGCATTCACGTTTGCATCGGCCCAGCTGCCGCGATGGCTGGGCTGTCCTTCGTGCTGCGGGATGAAACGGCTTTGGGTATCGGCTGCCAGCAACCACAATAGATGCGCGCGCAACTCGGGCCCCACGATGCAGCGCCGCGAGATCGCGATGCCGGTGCCGCCGAGGATCGAGCCGGGACGTCCGGCATCGGCTTGGGGCGCGTCGCGGAACGTAAGCGGCTTGGCGACCGCGGACGTGGCGTAGTTCACGTAGCCATAGACCAGCGGGCATAGCGTGATGTCATCGCGCGCGCTCATGTGGCCGAGCAGCGCGATCGGGTTGTAGGCCAGCGCTTGCGCGGGCGTGAGCCGCGCCAATTCGGAGAGCACGTCGCACGCGCCCGCAAGCGTCGCGGCGTCATGCCAGGCGCCGTGCGGCCGCAGGTCGGTATCGGGCGCGATGGCAGCGGCGATCGACAGCAGCGACAGAAACGGGTGCGGTCCGCCCCAGCTGAGCGCGACCGAGCCGCTGCGTTGCGACAGCGTCAGCACCTCGTGCCAGGTGCGCGGCACGGGGTCACCCAAGCGATCGGCGCGCGTCGCCATCACCTGCGTGGCGGCGTCCAGCGGCAGCGCCCATTGGCGATCGGCCATGCGATAGCTGTCGTACGACAGCCCGATGCTGTCACGTGCAATCCGCGCCAGCTCGTCGGGCGCGAACACCGTGTCCAGCGCTTGCAGGCAATCGTGCGCCAGGGCTTCGCCCAGATGAGGATGATCCAGCACCACCAGGTCATAACGGGCGCAGAGTTCGGCAATGGGCGCCGACTCGAAACCTTCGAGCGATTGCTTGTCCCAGTGCACCAGCGGCGTGTGGGCGGCAGCCGCGTGCAGGGCGTTGAATCCGCGCGGATGATCCCAGGTCAGGCCGCGATACGGCAGCGCGCGCTCGCTCATTCCGAGGCCCCGCGCAGCACCGCGCCCGAGGTCGCGTGCGCGGCGATCTCGTTGTCGCTGAAGCCGAAATCGCGCAGCACTTCGTCGGTGTGCTGACCGGTGAGCGGCGCGCCGCGCAACACCTGGCTCGGGGTCTTGGAAAAGCGGATCGGAAAGCCCGGCGTCTTGATCCGGCCTTCGGTCGGATGGTCGTATTCGACGAACGTGCCGTTATGCGCGATCTGCGGGTCTTCGACCAGATCGGCGTAGCCGTAAACGGGGCTGCACCAGATGCCGGCGGCATCCAGTTTGGCGAACCAGTCGGCGGTCGAGGCTTTGGCCAGCGTATCGCGCACGAGCGCATAGATCTCGTCGCGCTTTTCCCAACCGTCGCGCTCGGTGTACGCCGCCAGGCGCGGCTCTTCGGTCACGCGCGCCAGCACGTTCATGTCGGGCATGGCCAGCGCCAGATAGCCGTCGCTTGTCGCAAAGGTGCCGTAGGGCGCACGGATATACACGTGGGCATGCGGCTCGGCACTGCGTACCTGCGGCTTGTGCCCCACCGTGTACACCGAGAGCTCCTGCATCTGGATCGTGGTGATCGCATCCAGCATGTTGACCTCGACCTTCTGGCCCTCGCCGGTGCGCTCGCGGTGCAGCAGCGCGGCCAGCACGCCTTCGAAGGCGCAATACGCGGTGACGGCGTCGACCACATACTGGCCCGCCGCGCGAGGTGCTTCGCCGGCCCGGCCCGACGACAGCATCGCGCCCGACATCGCCTGCAGCAGCAGATCCTGCCCGGGGCGCGTGGCATAGGGCCCGTCTTCGCCGAAGCCCGACATCGATACATAGATGAGGCGCGGGTTCAGGGCCGACAGGGTCTCGTAGTCCACCCCCAGGCGGCCGGCGACACCCGGCCGGTAGTTCTGGATGAACACATCGGCCTGCGCCGCGAGCTTCTGGATGATCTCCTTGCCGCCGGCGCTCTTCAGATCGATCGCGAGCGAACGCTTGTTGCGGTTCAGCGAGAGAAAGGACACGTTGATCTTGTTGCCCGTGATGCCGCCGGCGGGCGCGTGCCGCTGCCATTCGCCGGTGGGCGGCTCGATCTTGATCACGTCGGCGCCCAGGTCGCCCAGGCGCTGCGCCGCGAACGGCCCCGCCATGGCGATGGAGCAGTCCAGAACCTTGTAGCCAGAAAGAATGCTCATTGCTTCTACCCTTTGCGTGGCGCCGATGCGCCTTAATGCATGACCCAGCCGCCGTCCACTGCCAGCGTCTGTCCGGAAATGAAACCCGCCTCGTCCGAGGCGAGGAACACGATGGCCGCGGCGATGTCGCCGGCGTGCCCGCGGCGCTTCACCGACTGGCGTTCGAGCACCATGCGGTTGTAGCCCTCGGGATCGGGATGGATCTTCTCGGCATCGGTCGGAAACGCGCCCGGCGAGATGGCGTTGACCGTGATGCCCCACTTGCCAAACTCGCGCGCGAAGGCGCGCGTGGCGCCCACCATCGCGCCTTTGGACTGCACGTAGGGCAACAGGTTTTCCCAGCCGCCCGACAGCGTGATCGACGAGATGTTGATCACGCGGCCCCACTGCTGCTCGCGCATGCCCGGCAGCGCCGCGCGCACGATCTGCACGGCCGCCTCCACGTTGACGCGGTGCACGCGCGCCAGCTCGGCATCGCTGTACTCCTCGAACGGGCGCGAGGGATAGATCGCCGCGTTGTTGATGACCACATCGATCGTGCCCTCGGCGGTCAGCTGCTCAAGGTGCGATTGCAGTGCGCCGGCATCGGCGAGGTCGGCCTGCAGGATCTGAAGCTGATCGGCAAACTGCGCCGGCACGGTGCTGCGCAAGTGATCGATATGCCCGGCGTGGTTGTCCAGCGCAATCACGCTTGCGCCCGCCTCCAGCAGCGCAAGCGTGGTGCCCACGCCAAAGCCGCCCGCCGCACCCGTGTACAGCACGCGGCGGCCTTGCAACGAGAAGCGCGCGCTCATGAGCGCCCCGCAATGGGCGCAAAGCGCCCCGACAGCGGCGGATAGTCGGTCTCGGGCTGCTCCGCGATCGCGCGGATGCGGGCTTCGCAGGCCGCGATGTCGGCGGCCGAGCCCAGCACGCTGAACGTGGTGTCGTAGCGGCGCTCGTCGCCATGCTCCAGCCAGATGAGCTCGTTGCGCTCGCGCGCCGCGCCCTGGCCCAGCACATGGTTGGTGGAGGGCTCGATGCCCATCGCATACTGGCCCGATTGCAGATTCTGCCATTGGTACTGGCAGGGGAATTGATGCTTGTAGGTGCTGACCTGCATGCCCAGACCCAGCGCATCGTTCACCAGGGCGACCGGCACGCTGCCGTCGGCCGCGGCCGCCATCTCGTGCTGCCACACCTGCTCATGAAAGCCCAGCTGCGGCGCCGGCATGCGGCGGTAGCCCACGCCCTGCTTGCGGTAATCCTGCTCGTGCGCGGCCCACACCACATCGCGGATCGGCGCCAGATAGCGCGAATCGGCGTCCAGCACCGGATAGCCCAGGTTGATGTGATAGCAGAGCATGTGCGGCGTGCGGTAGAAGCCGCGGTTCACGACACGATCCGACAACTTGATGTCGTTGGTGCCCACCTCGATCTCGATGCGGCGGTGCAGCTCGAGATGCTCGCCGAACACGGTGCCCTGGGTCACCACGCCTTCGGCCCATAGCACGCAGCGGTCGCCGTCCCAGCGTTCGCCGTAGCCGGTCAGCCGCGCGGGTATGGTGCCGACGCGGCCATGGATGGATTGCCTGGCCGTCTTGCGTGGGCCGTACACATAGTTGTCGGCCGGCGCGTCGTACATGAACAGGATGTGGTCCAGCCCGCAGGTGATCATGAGGCCCGAGAACGAGCGCATCCAGCCCAGTCCGCCCTCGCCTTCGTAGTCATGCAGTCCGGGATGGCGAAAGCCAGACGGCGATTGCCATCCCATGGCCATGCCGCGATATTCGCAGTCGGCGATGTCCATCGCGCGATCCACCAGCACCGTGAAACGCAGGCCCGTGCCGCTGCGGAACTCCAGCATGCGGATGCCACGCTCCAGCCCATCGTCCAGCGTCATCAGGCGTACGCCGGCAAACTGCGCAAGCTGCCCGGTGCGCGCCTCTACGTCGCGGCGCGTCATCCAGGTCCCGTAAATGTCAGGCATGAGTTCTCCCTGGCGGATGCGCGGGCGCGCGTCCACCGGTGTCGGTGTTCAGAATCGTGTTCGAGCGGCGCGCCGCCAGCCTTGTTCGATGATGGCTTCGCGGTGCGCCGGTGTTGCTTGCGGCGCCGGCCTACAGGCCGTTCGCGCGCAACCGCTCGTCAAGGAAGGTCTTGGCGCGCGGCACGTCGTCTTCGGTCAGGTGTTCGATGATGATGGGAATGTTGGGGTGCTTCTTTGCCAGGCGCTGCAGATACAGGTCGTAATTGAGCGCGCCCAGGCCCGGCGCCGGCAGTTCGATTTCGCCCACCCCGCGGAAGGTATGGCTTTCGGCCGCGCCCTCGTCACCGATGTCGCTGTGCTTTTCAGACTTGTCATCGCCCGAACGCTTCACGTCCTTGGCATGCGCGATGCAGATCTTGTCGGAGAGCGCGTCGAACACCTGATTGAGCGTGCGGTCCATGTGGTCGATGTTGTGCGCTTCGAAGAAGTTCGTCGGATCCATCAGGAGGCCCAGGCCAGGGTGGTCCACTTCGGCGAACATGCGCAGCGTTTCCTCGACCGATCCCACCACGTTGTTCACGTAGGTCTCCAGCAGGAACACCGCGCCATGGTCATAGGCATGTTGCGACAGCTCGGCGATCACCGCGCGGCACTGGTCCCAGCCTTCCTCGGTCTTGTTCTTGGGGTGATGCACCCAGTCGCTTTCGGTGTCGAACGTGCCGGTTTCCGAGATCACGTAAGGCGAACCCAACTGGCGCGCGTGCGTGAGGATCTCTTTGAGATAGCCATTGCGGCGTTGGCGCTCGGCGGGATCGGGGTGGACGATATTGGTGTAGGCCGAGATGCAGGACACCGGCAGGTTGTAGTGGCGGAAGGTGTCGCGGATCTGCGTGCATTTCTGCGCGGTCAGCTGCCCCGGGCCGAGCTCCATGTCCTTGAAATGCAGGTCCAGCTGCACGGTATTGAAGCCGTGCGAGCGGATCACCTTGGCGGTGCGCTCCAGTTCATAGGGAAAGTAGCCCGAGAAGATTCCGGTCTGGATCATGATGGTTGTCTCCGTCTGTTTTTTCTGTCTGGTTATTCAACAGCCGGCAGCCGTACTGTGCGGCCTTCGGCGATGGACGTATACGCGGCCTCGACCAGCGCCATCGTGCGTACGTTGTCGGTCACGCTCAACGCAGGCTCGGTGCCGCTGGCCAGCGCGTACTGCAACTGCTCCATCACGCCGATGAAGGCATGCGGAAACCACATCGTGTCCCACGTGGGCGTCACCCAACGCCCGTCGGTATGGCCCTCGGCCGCGCGCGAGGCGTAGCTCAGGGTCGACGGCTCGCCGGTGGGCCAGCCGATGGTGCCGCGCGCGACGCCCTCGGTGCCTTCCACGCGCCAGCGGATGTGCTGGTCGTCGGGGTATCCCTCGGCCCGCGGGCCGGACCACACGTCTTCGAGCGACAGCGCGAGCAGCCCGTTGCCAAAGCGCAGCATGGTGGTCACCAGCCCATCCTGATGCGCGAACTCGGTGCGCGGATCGGGGCGGGTGATGCTGGTGATCTCGGTGGGCTCGCCGAACAGATAGCGCAGGGCATCGAGGTGATGCACGCTCATGTTCGAAAGCGTCAGTCGGTCATAGCCGCGCAGGAAATCCTGCCAGTGCGGGATCGCGTGCATGTCGATCTGCGCGAACACCGGCGTGCCCAGCACGCCCTGGTCGAGCAGCTGTTTGAGCGTGCGCATCGACTGGTCGTAGCGCATGTTCTGGTTCACCGACAGGATCTTGCCGGCGGCCCGGGCCTCGTCGCGCAGGGCGCGGGCTTCATCCAGCGACAGGGCAAGAGGCTTCTGCGCCAGCACGCCGCGCACGTGCGGGGCGCGCAATGCGGCGCGAATCAGCGCGGGCTGCTGGTCGGGCGGATACGCGATGTCCACGATCTCGATCTGCGGATCGGCGATCAGGGCCAGGGGATCGTCATGCACACGCGGGATGCCGTAGCGTTCGGCGACCGCGGCCGCCTTGCTGCGGGTACGCGACGCGATCGCCGCCACCGTGAAGCCGGCCTGCTGATAGGCCGCCAGATGGCACTCGGCCATGATCATGCCGGCGCCGATGCAGCCGATGCGAAAGCGCCGTTCCCGAACGGGGGGGTCGGGCACCAAGGTTGGGTGCGACATGTGCTCCTCCTGCCGGCCCGGTATGCACTGTCGACTGCCTGGCATCCTGCCGTGCGGTATTTGATGTATTGAGCCGCGATATTCACATCAAAACAATCAGGGGTAAAGGCGGTTTGCTCACATAGGGCAGCAGCGTTACCTTTTTGATCCTGAATGATTGCAAATGATGGATTATGATGGCCCGGTTGCCATCGACTGATGGTGTCTTGAGAGCCTGGTCCGGATGCGCCCCACCATTTCCCTCATTGCCCGTGAAGCCGGCATGTCCACCGCCACCGTGGACCGGGTGCTGAACGACCGCGACGGCGTGCGCGGCAAGACGCGCGACCGCGTGCTGGCGATTGCCAATCGCCTCGGCTACTTCGTCCCGGGCGCCGATGCCGCCAAGCAGGACGTGCGGGTCGATTTCGTCTTGCCCGCCGGCACCAACAGCTTCATGACCGCGTTGGGCCGGCATCTGCTCGAAGAAGCCGCCACCCGCCCCGATGTGGAGGCCCGCCTGCATCTGATCGAGGGATTCGATGCCAACAAGCTCGCGAAAAAGCTCTACGAGCTGCGTGAGCAGACGCAGGCCGTTGGCCTGGTCGGGCTGGACCATCCTCAAGTGCGCGACGCCATCATGGCCCTGCGCGACAGCGGCGTGCATGTGAGCACCCTGGTATCTGACATCCCGATCTCGGCGCGCCTGGGTTACGTGGGCATCGACAACCGCGCCGCGGGCCGCCTGGCCGCGCTGTTGCTGGGCCGGTTTCTGCCCCAGCACACCGAACGGAAGGTCGCGGTGTTCGTGGGGTCATTGGCCTATCGCGGCCACGAAGAGCGCGAGATGGGCTTTCGCTCGCTGCTGAGCGAGGAGTTTCCGCACCTGCGCATCGCGCACACGCTCGAGATCGGCGACGACCGTGACCGCGCCTTTGCCGTCACGCAGGATCTGCTGCGCAAAGACCCGCCGCACGCGATCTACAACATCGGCGCGGGCAATCAGGGCATCGCGCGGGCGCTGAAGGAGGCGCGGCCGGCTGAGGCGTGGCCGAACGAGGCTCGCTCAGGCAAGGCGGCCGCCGCCCCTCGCATTGTCTTCGTCGGCCATGACCTTACCGAAGCCACGCGCCGCCTGTTGCTCGATCGCACCATGGACGCCGTGATCGACCAGAACCCGCGCGTCGAGGCGCGCGAGATCGTCAAGCTGCTGGTGGCGGCCGTGAAGGGCGCGCCCGAACCCAGCTACCTGCCGCGGCTGCAGGTGATCTTCCGGGAAAACATACCGGAACCGTAATGCGCTACACGCACGCTTTTTAACGCTTCTGTGGGCAAGTCCGCGTAAACCCTCCTTTCCGCACGCCGAAACCCGGCTTGCGAATCCGCGAATTCCCAACCTCGCCCTGCTCGCGCCACACTGCCGATGCCTGCCCGCCATGCGCGGCATCGCGGGCCCAAGAGACTACAAGGAGCGAGACATGTCCCACCGATACGCGCGCGCGATCAAGCGCGCAGCCTGGCCCATGCTGGCCCTGTCCTGCCTGGCGTTTGGCAACGCCGGCGCGCAGGGAACCTACCCGAATCACCCGATTTCGCTGGTCGTGCCGTTTGCCGCGGGCGGTCCCACCGACGTCGTGGCGCGCAGCCTGGGCGCCTCGATGGCCAAGACGCTGGGACAGAGCGTCGTCATCGAAAACCGCACCGGCGCCGGCGGCACGCTGGCCTCGCAACACGTGGCGCGCGCCGCGCCAGACGGCTACACCTTTCTGATCCACCACAACGGCATGGCCACGGCGCCGGCGCTGTACCGCAAGCTGTCGTTCAATCCGCTGACTGACTTCGCCTATGTTGGCCAGGTCGCCGACGTGCCCATGACCCTGCTGGGCCGCAAGGATCTGCCGGCCGACGGCATGGCCAACTTCATCAAGTACGCCAAGGAAAACGGCAACAAGATCAACCTGGCCAATGCCGGCCTGGGCGCCGTGTCGCAGCTGTGCGGCATGCTGCTGCAGGAGTCGCTGGGCGTGCAGTTCACGACAGTGCCGTACGCGGGCACCGCGCCCGCCATGACCGCGCTGCTGGGCGGCCAGGTGGACGTGCTGTGCGACCAGACCACGCAAACCATTCCGCAGATCAAGGGTGAACGCGTCAAGCTGTACGGCGTCACGACCCAGGAACGCATCAAGACGCTGCCCGACGCGCCCACCCTGCAGGAAGGCGGCCTGAAGGATTTCGAGGTCAAGGTGTGGCACGGTGTCTACGCGCCCAAGGGCACGCCGCCCGAGGCGATCGACAAGTTCAACGCCGCGCTGCGCGCCGCGCTGAAGGACCCGGTCTTCACGCAGAAGATGGCCGAACTGGGCGCCGAGATCGTGCCCGAGGCCAAGCAGACGCCTGAGGGCCTGCAGACGTGGTTGAAGTCTGAAGTGGACAAGTGGGGCGGGGTGATCCGCAAGGCGGGCGTTTACGCGGATTGAGGCATGTTGCGGCGCCCGGCTGGGCGCCGCGGCGGAACAAAACAAGGCCATCTCGGCAACGCCCGTGTGAAGGGATGCGTCTCCAAAGCGGTGGCCTTGTCGGAAAACACTTGATGCAGCCAGGGACGTTGGCGTTCGGAGGCTTCGTTCTAGGCGGTAGACCCGCGCTGGTTCACGATGACGCAGGCTTATGACGTCATCGCTTGAGCCTGTTCTACGGGGGAATGCGGTCGCCGTTGATGCCAATGGCCCCTGGCTGGATATCGTCGAATCCGCACAGCTGGTCAATTTCCTTGGGAAACCGAGCGTAAGGCACGTTGTACTGAATGAAGGCCTCCACGCTGTCGGGGAAAACAATGATCAAGAGCCAGCCGATCCACAGCGGAATGGTGATCGGCGCTTTCAACACGCCATAGGGTCGAGCGAGTCTGCCGCGCAATCCGGCATACCAGTCTCGGTAAGGTTGAAGGGTTTCTTGTTTGCGGCTAAGTCGAGGGGGTAACGGCGCAGGCTGGGGCAAACCTTCGGGTCCATGAGCCATAAAGGCTTGGAGATAAGACCACAGCGACTTGGCGGATCGGTCTCCGTCCAACAGGCCGAGGTTGCCGCACGCCGCACAGATTTCAGCTGGCGGATCCATCGCATAGTCGACGCCGATCAGGTAAAGCGGGTGTCGGCTGGTATAGCCGCTCGCTGAGACGATAGGGATGTAGCCGGCCATCGCTTCAAGTTCGTCCCAGTCGAGAACGTGAAGGAGCTTCCGGCTTGGATAGACGAAATACAGTTTACGAGTGCCTCGATGGATGCGTACGAACGCGCCACGACTTCTGTGGGCGCCGCTGGCGAGATAAAAGATAAACGCCATGACGGTCAGAGCAGGCGACAGGGCAATCATCATCATGGTCCGCTCCAGGGTCATATTTTCGAGGCCAACCGCAAGGACGCCGACGATAAATGTTGCGATGGCGATGTTTATGGACATGCCGATTGATGCTGCGGCACCGCGTTGTGCATAGTTGGCATAGGTATCGAGCTCAATGCAGTTCGCGTTGACCCTTCGTACACCATCCGGTTCCGGACTTGCAGACAGGGCGTCCCTTTCAGATAGAGGCGTGCCTCCAAAGCGAAAGCTCTTTGGGAGGCGCTTTATTGTGCCGGTCATCTCGGCGCACCTATGGGTTCGAGTTTTGCCAGATCGATTGAGTTATGGAACCAACCACTCGAAGTGAATACCATTGGCGCAGGCGCATCAGGTTGTCGCAGCGTGAGATCAGGATGTTCATCGGGGTCGGGGAAGTAGAGATATTGCAGTTCTACTTTTGTGTCCTTATGCATTTGAATCGCCCAGCCGCACTCATTGCCAGTGCTGCCTAATGAGGTAACGAGGCATTCTCGGCGGTAGTCGATCGCGCTCGACCCGCGGGCGAGGATGATTGGTCCATGCACGGGAGAAAGCTTGATGCCGCTTAAGGAGAAGACCAGCTTTGTCTGGAATCTTTCTGCCGGCATGTCGCATATTCCAGGGATTTGGCAACTGATCCGGAGGTTGCCCACTGAATGATCAGGCGCATTATTCCAGGCGGGTGTCAATCGCGGTCGGTAGTACAAACTGTGGACAGCGTCGAGTTCTTCATGGTTGGAGTAATGACGTTCGTGAACACCCCACGCACTGTGTTTAAGCCAGATTTCGACCGGACCGTGTTTGGCCAGGTCGGCACCGAATGCAAACCCCACAATGAAAATAATTGCGACGCCCGCGACGATTGTCCAGCCCAACGGAGTGAGCCCGAGGGCGGCAACGGCTGCCCCGCCATTGCTGATAGTCGCGGCTGCTGCCATGCCGCCTCCCCACGTGGCTGCGGTCAGCACGCCCCCTGCTAACGCTGAACCCATCAGCATTCCCCCAAGCGCAGGGTTACTGTCTTTAAAAGCGCTGATCGATCTGATGGAGTCAGACGCGGACAAAAGTCCGGATCCCAATGCTCCAAAAACTGCCATTCCATATTTTGCTGAAAGGATTTTCATTCCCCTTTCGGCAAGTTTGCTCGCACGTCCTGTGGTCGTGCTGGAAACCATGGATGTGCCAAGTTCTATGCTGGCAGCGACGACCGTACTCATGGCTCCAAAAAGACCCACATAGTTGGCAACCGGAGCGCTATTGTCTTTCTGATTCTTCCAGGCACTAGCCAAGCCTTTTAAAGCTAAGAGCCCACCCAGACCGGAAAACAAATGTCCTAGGGGCCCTCGCACACGGTTCAACATATTGATGAACGGATTGCCAGTCATCTGAATTGAACGTGGTGCCGGGAGTGCTGATCGATCGCCTCGGATCGGATCAGTTGTTCGGGAAGTCGCTTCGTCAACCTGCACCCAGTCAAAGACTGACGCCCTTTTTGCGGAGTCTGCGGGATTGATCTTCGGTGGCGGCATCTTCCACTCACGAAATTTCTCTTCGCCTAGGGCTTGATACCCTTGAAATTCGTAAGCTGCACGCTGCAAATCCGCAATTCCGAAGTCATATCGCACAATGGTGATGCCGGCTCTGATCTCCATCACGTGCCGCAGACGAGGCACAAATGCATCCGCCACTTTGGATTCCGGCACAGCCTGCAGCAGCCCGATGAGCGCGTTGGAGGCTGCCGTTAGCTTGTGCTCTTCCAGAAATCTGTCCAAGACGCTGAAAAGATTCTTGGCAATCTCGCCGGAGCTCGACTTCAGACGAGCAAGAAGCAGCTCACTGCCATTGGCCAGTGCGAGCCAATAAGGGCTTTTGTCGACGGGCAGATTGATCAGGTCGTTCAGTACTTGTATTCCATCTTTCGCGTGCACCAGGCCGCCAATGCAGTGCAGAACGGCGTCCTCATAGTCGTGGGCGTTGTGGATTACGCCGCGATCAAAGCAACGCAGCGTCTTGCCGAGTAGCCGCGAGGGATCGATAAGGCGAACCCACGCAACGGAATCCGCTACCGCTGCTGCGATAGTGCGGTCGAACGCTTCGATTTCCTTGGCGTAGACGCCGGGGAATAACATGGCGCCGCTGTAGTTCACCAAGTTTTGCTGCCGCGTGATCGTGTTGGCGACGTCTGGGTTTCTACCTGCCTCTTTCTTCATCGCCTCGAAGTAATTGCGGATGAGCGTTGCGCTCTGCAATTTGTGCGCGTTGCGTCCGGCGTATTCCGTCTTGCGGGTCACGGAATGGGTAATCCGATAATGAAGCTCGCTGGCGATCCCGATCGGATCCTGCAACGCAACCACCAGGGGCGTGAAGTCCTTGCGTGGCAGCAACGCGAGGTACATGTTGGCCAGGATGTTGTGGTGGTTTGGCGCTTCTTCTGGGAACTGGATCTCGCTCCATGCGAAAGGCTTGGGCGCGCCGTGTCCGGATGGCGAGACGAGTTCAGGCGCCGCCTGTCCCAGCAGCGTCGCGTCGAAGACGTGGTTTTGATAGGCATTGCCGGCAGGTCTGCATTGCGTGCTCAACGCATCTCGAAGCCCTCCATCGTTGGTCTCGATAGCCCAGAGGGTGCGGTGGGACAGCAGCGTGTCGCTCACCAGAATGTGGACGGTTTCGGCCGTCTCTGTGTCAGGAGCGAAAAGATATGTCGTGGCGCCCACGGTATTGGGCGGGCTTAGCCTGCCCGGCGTTGCGTCTTGTTCGTCGGCGTCACTCCACCAGATGCGAGCGAACTTGACGTCTTCAGTAACTTGGTAGTGTTGCGTCCACATACGCCCATTCTCGAAGTAGCAGAGATAGACGTAGGTGCCCGGGCGCAACGTGCGCAAACCGTACGCTTTGCCCGCGGTGAGCGTGGGGTAGCCCGCCGTGTTCAGACGGGGAAACACTTCCGCATCCCACACATAATCGGCAATGCCATAGCGCAGCGGATATAGAGGCACACCGCGTTCACAGGGCGGTGGGGAGATGGCTTTGCCGAGGCGTTTCTCGTTCGGGCGAATAGAGCCTAGTGCCTTTTTGAAGTTCACGGGATGGGTTTCCTTTACCGCGTCGCGAGCGCCGAGAGTCGTGCTTCGGCGTCCACCAAGCGCTGCTTTCCCGGAATGTGCCGTTCGATCAGAATTTTGCGAAGCACGCCATCCTTCGCGAAATAATCTTGCGAGTACCGAAACCGCAGATCGACGTAATGCCGAACGTCGCGTTCCAAGGTGAGCGCAAGCTGATCCGCGGCCTCGCGAACGAACAGGTCGGTGCGCCGCCACAAGGCCGTTTCATTCTTGGGGTCGTCGTACGCCGGCGTTTGTGGGCGAATACTGCGCACGCAGTCGCGCACGAACCACGCGAGGCTGGCCTGATCGAGTGAAATCTCGTCGGCTTTCGTCAGGGCGATGGGCTCGTCCAGCGCAGGCGCGGCTTGTCCCTGTACGGAAGAGCCGGCACCCAACCACTCGCCCTGACGCTCGTCGCCCGCATACCAGATGAAGCGTTGGATGGGGCCGAACAGCCTGGACAGGGACTGCGCCGTCAAGCCTTCGCAGAACTCTTCGAGCGCCCGCGCGCCATTAAGGCTGAACCTGAGCGGAAATCCGTCTGTACCCGTCAATTGGTGCAACTGTTGGAGGTGGGCGACGAGGAGGTGGATATCGTCGGGAGCCACCAAGATGATTCCTGCTTGCTGGCGGAGCCAATGTTCGACGGCGTGGGTGAATAATGCCTCGTCGAGCGGAACTAGCAGGGGGCCATGGCGATAGCCTGGATTTCGATATTCCCGAGGCGTATCGCGCCAGACCCAGCGATACTCGAATCCACGCCTGATTTGCAGAAGGTCGTTCTCGAGCGTGTCGCTGTGCGCGCCGTCCAGAAGAATCCAGGGGCGGGTTTCCTGTTCAAGCGTCGCCCAGTCGGGGCATGGCAACGCTTTTACTACGCGACGTGTCCACTGGGACGCCTCGTCCATCAAATCTGTCGCTGCGCCCGCCATGTGCGTGTCACTCGTCAATTGAACGAAAAGTCGTTCAATCTAAGGCGGGACCTTCGCCATGGACATATGAATAGTTCGAAAGCTCGGCAAAGGGGGGCTGATTTGTCAGAAGGCGGGAACCGGCTAAAAAATTGCCGACCATTAGCGAGGTTGCTAGTGGCGGGCTCCCAAAAAGAAAAATCCCCACTCGGCATATCGCTTCGTGGGGATCGGGCTGACCGTCCTAGTATGGCCGCCGGAACCGCCGGCCTTTTGCCATGGCGGCGGGCGGCAAGCCTGCAGCCGCGCCGCCGACCGCTTACACCGTCAATTCCTTCCAGATCGCCAGCGGCGCTTCGGAACTGTTCAGCGTGTAGAAGTGCACGCCCGGCGCGCCGTTGTCCAGCAGGGTCTGGCACAGCTCGGTCACGACGTCCACGCCGAAGGCGCGGATGGAGGCCTTGTCGTCGCCGAACTCGGCCAGGCGCAGGCGGATCCAGCGCGGGACTTCAGCCCCGCACATTTCCGAGAACCGCAGGAGCTGCGTGTGGTTCGTGATGGGCATGATGCCCGGCACGATCGGCACGTTCACGCCCTTGGCGCGGGCCCGGTCGACGAAGTCGAAATAGGCGTCGGCATTGAAGAAATACTGCGTGATGGCGGCATCGGCGCCGGCCTTCACCTTGGTCACGAAATGGTCCAGGTCGGCCGAGGGATTGGCGGCCTGGGGGTGCATCTCGGGATAGGCGGCCACTTCGATGTGGAACCAGTCGCCGGTCTCCTCGCGGATGAACGACACCAGTTCGTTGGCGTAGCGCAGCTCGCCCGCGTCGCCGCCCATGCCGGACGGCAGGTCGCCGCGCAGGGCCACCACGCGCCGCACGCCTTCGCTCTTGTAGGCCTGCAGGATGTCCCGCAGATCCTGCCGCGACGCGCCCACGCAAGACAAGTGAGGCGCCGCATCGCAGCCCAGATTGCGCAGCGTACGCACCGCGTCGGCCGTGCCGGCGCGCGTGGAACCGCCCGCGCCGAACGTCACGCTGACGTACTTGGGCTGGATGGCCAGCATCTGCTTGGCCGCGCGCACCAGCCGCTCCTGGCCGGCCAGGTCGCGGGGAGGAAAGAATTCCAGACTAAAAGCAGGAGAGTTCGATTCGGACATATCAATCTTTTTATGGCTAAGCGCCGCATTCGGCCGGAGTGACCCCGCGAGGTGCCGCGGATCCGGGCTCCGCCGGTCCGCAGGCACGCCCCTGGGGGAAGCGCGCAGCGCTCGGGGGGACTCTACCGTCGGGGGGGCTTTCTCTACGGGATCAGCTTGGTCAGCAGACCGGAGATGATGCTGTACAGGATGGCGCCGCCCACGGCCCACCAGAACCCGTTGACCTGGAAACCCTTGAGCACGGAGCCCACGAACCAGAACAACAAGGCGTTGATGACGATGAGGAAGAGCCCGAGGGTAACGATCGTGATGGGCAGCGTCAGCAGCACCAGGACCGGCTTGACCAGCATGTTCACCAAGCCCAGCACCAGTGCGGCGATAAGCGCCGAGCCGAAACTGGCCACCGTGATGCCGGGCAGCAGGTAGGCAACGGCCAGCAAGGCCACTGCGTTCAGGATCCAGACGAGTATCAGTGTCACCATGTTCGAACTCCTGTATTGACGCTCCGCGGACCCGTCGGCGCCGGGCGGCGACGGGCGTGACCCGCAGACCGGAAAACCCGCGCCGACATGGCGCGGAATTTTCCTATTGTGCTACATCCATCAATAGCGATAGTGGTTGGGCTTGTAGGGGCCTTCGACCGGCACGCTGATGTAGTCGGCCTGGTCCTGACGCAGCGTCGTGAGCTTGACGCCCAGCTTCTTCAGGTGCAGGCGGGCGACCTTCTCGTCCAGGTGCTTGGGCAGCACGTAGACTTCGCCGGACTTGTAGGCTTCGTTGCGCGTGAACAGTTCGATCTGGGCGATCGTCTGGTTGGCGAACGAGGACGACATCACGAACGAGGGGTGGCCGGTGGCGCAGCCCAGGTTCACGAGACGGCCCTGAGCCAGCAGGATGATGCGCTTGCCGTCCGGGAAGATGACGTGGTCGACTTGCGGCTTGATCTCTTCCCACTTGCAATCGGCCAGACCGGCGACATCGATTTCGTTGTCGAAGTGGCCGATGTTGCAGACGATGGCCTGATCCTTCATCGCGTTCATGTGGTCGCGCGTGATGACCTGGTAGTTGCCGGTGGCGGTTACGAAGATGTCGCCGTGGGCGGCGGCTTCTTCCATCGTCACGACCTTGAAGCCTTCCATGGCGGCTTGCAGGGCGCAGATCGGGTCGATTTCGGTGACCCACACTTGCGCGCGCAGCGCGACCAGCGCCTGGGCGCAACCCTTGCCTACGTCGCCGTAGCCGGCCACAACCGCGATCTTGCCGGCGACCATGACGTCGGTGGCACGCTTGATGCCGTCAACCAGCGATTCGCGGCAGCCGTACAGGTTGTCGAACTTGGACTTGGTGACCGAGTCGTTGACGTTGATGGCGGCAAAGGCCAGCTCGCCCTTTTGCGACATCTGGTACAGGCGATGGACGCCGGTGGTGGTTTCTTCGGTCACGCCCTTGATCAGCGCCAGGCGGGTCGAGTACCACTTGGGATCGCGCTTCAGGGTTTCCTTGATGGCGGCGAACAGGATGCGCTCTTCGTCGCTGCCCGGGTTGGCCAGGACCGAGAGGTCCTTTTCAGCCTTGGTGCCCAGGTGCAGCATCAACGTGGCGTCGCCGCCGTCGTCGAGGATCATGTTGGCGTTCTGGCCATTGGGCCATTCGAAGATCTTGTGGGTGTACTGCCAATACTCTTCCAGCGTCTCACCCTTGACGGCGAAGACCGGCGTGCCCGACGCGGCGATGGCGGCTGCGGCGTGGTCTTGCGTGGAGAAGATGTTGCACGAGGCCCAGCGCACTTCGGCGCCCAGGGCCACCAGCGTTTCGATCAGCACGCCGGTCTGGATGGTCATGTGCAGGCTGCCGGCGATGCGCGCGCCCTTGAGCGGCTGCGACGCGGCGAATTCCTCGCGGATGGCCATCAGGCCGGGCATTTCGGTTTCGGCGATGGCGAGTTCGCGGCGGCCCCAGCCGGCCAGCGACATGTCGGCGACGAGGTAGTCGGATAAGGATTTATCAGTCACAGCGTTCATGGTGTGTAGGCTCCACGTAAATGACGAACGGCGCACGAGATGGCCGGACAACGCGAATACACCACGACAGTCGAGTGCTCGCCTTTCCCGCCATACGCGACAAAGGTGAGCGCCGTTGCTGTAGCGACGCGCGGGGCGCGGCGCTTGAACAAGGATTCCTGAGCCTGGCGAGCCGGGGTCCGCATGGGTAAGACACATGGGGGACCGCAGGGTCGTCGCAACGCTCCTCAGGATTGCCGGGCATTGTACAAGGTTGGCGCGCCAGACGGCTAGCAAATCCGGGCGGCGCGTCTGTATCAGCTTGTGGTCGCCCAATCGTTGGCCGCCCCGCGCGAATCGCCCTGTGTCAGCGGCACCAGTGCGTCCAGCAGATCCGACGCAACCGAATCCCAGCTGCGGGTCAGCGCCTGCGCCCGCACCTCGTCGCGGTGCAGCGGCAGCGCGGCCAGGCAGGCCCGCTTCAGGTCGTCGTCCAGCCGGCCCGTCACGCCTTCCTGCACCACGGCAAGCGGCGCCTCGCTGCGAAAGGCGGCCACCGGGGTTCCGCAGGCCATGGCCTCGAGCATCACCAGCCCGAAGGTATCGGTCAGGCTGGGAAACACGAACACGTCGGCGGCCGCGTAAAAGCCGGGCAGCGCGCCGTCCTGTTGCATGCCCAGGAAGATCGCGTCCGGGAAGCGCTTTTTCAGGCGGGCCTCATCGGGTCCCGCGCCCACCACGACCTTGCTGCCCGGCAAATCCAGGGACAGGAAGGCATCCAGGTTCTTTTCCTTGGCCACGCGGCCCACGCTCAGCCAGACGGGCCGGGGCAGATCATGGAACGCCTGGCTGGCCGAGGGCTGGAACTTGCGCGGATCGACCCCGCGCGACCACACGCGCAGATTCGCCAGGCCGCGCCGCACCAGGATGTCGCGCACTGTGGGCGTGGGCACCAGCACGCATTGCGACGGCCGGTGGAACCAGCGCAGGTAGCGCCACGGCAGCGCCGCGGGGATGCCCATGCGCGCCTCCAGGTAATCCGGAAACATCGTGTGGAACGAAGTGGTGAAGCGCCAGCCCCGCCGCAGCGCCATGCGCCGGGCAGCCAGGCCCAGCGGGCCTTCCGTGGCGATGTGCAGCGCGTGGGGGATGGTGTCGCCCAGGATGCGGCGCAATTGCCGGCCGGGTTGCAGGCACAGCCGCAGATCGGGTTCGGAGGGCGCGGGAATGGTTCGGCTGCCCTCGGGACTGACCACGATCAGCTCGTGGCCCCAGTCGCTGAGGATCTGCCGCATGGTCGACCAGGTGCGGACGACGCCGTTGACTTGCGGATGCCAGGCATCCGTGACCAGGACGATGCGCATGATGGAGCCGGAAGTGGGCAATGGCGCTATTCAGCCTGCGCCATGTGACAAGCCCAAGACGGGGACGCAAGCGCGTCAGTGCGCAGCGGCGTCAGTTGTTGCGCCGCGGATACCCTTGCGACTTGATGCGGATCCAGACTTCGCGCTTTTCGGCTTCCGACATGAACACCCAGTTGGCAACTTCCATGGCCGTGCGCCCGCACCCGCGGCAGATGTCGTCGAACAGCGTGGAACACACCGCCACGCAGGGTGAATCCGACGCCTTGAAGGCGCGCTGGGCGTCCTCGGCGTCGGGCAATTCGGAAAGATCGGCGAAGTAACGATTCATGGGCCGAAGGTTAACACCAGGGGTGTGTCCCTTTTTGGATAGCCCTATCGCCTGCCGAGGCTTGATTGACAGCGGGCGCCGCCCGGTTGTTCAACGCCAGCCGAAGAATGCGCCTGCTTCGCCCAGCACCGCGTCTGGCGTTTCCTCGGCCAGATAGTGCGCGCCGGGCAGCGGGCCGCCGGTCACGTCGTCAGCCACCGCGCGCCACAGGGCCAGCACGTCGAAGTTGCGGCCCACGGCGCCGCGTTCGCCCCACATCGCGCGCACCGGCATGCGCAGGCGCTCGCCAGCAGCGCGGCCGGCCTTGTCGTGGTCCAGGTCGATCGTCGCGGACGCGCGGTAGTCCTCGCAAAGGCCGGTCGCCCAGCCGGGTTGGCGCGCGGCGCGTTCGTACTCGGCCATGGCCTCGGCCGAAAAATGCGCCAGTCCGCCCGGCCGCCCGCCCATCACGGATCGCAGATAGAAAATGGGATCGTGCTCGATCATCGTTTCCGGCACGGGCGCCGGCTGGATCAGCCAGAACCAGTGGAAATAGGCCTGCGCGAAGGCGCGCGTCGTGCCTTCGTACATATCCAGCGTGGGCGCGATATCCAGCAGCAGCATCCGGCTCACGGTGTCGGGATGGTCCAGCGCAAGGCGATGTGCGACACGCGCGCCGCGGTCATGCGCCAGGATCTCGAAACGGTCGTGGCCCAGTCCGCGCATCAGCGCCACCATGTCCGCCGCCATGGTGCGCTTGGAATGCGCGGCGTGATCGGCGCTGGCGGCCGGCTTGCTGCTGTCGCCGTAACCGCGCAGATCGGCGGCCACGCAGGTGCGATAGCGCGTCAGTTCGGGCCAGACGCGGTGCCAGATGGCGTGGGTCTGCGGATGCCCGTGCAACAGCAGCAGGGGCGGACCCGAGCCGTCGATGCGGGCGGCGATCTCCACGCCGTTGGCCGGAAAGCGCCGCACCGGCAGGTCGAAAAAGGCGGTCATCTGCGTCATCTCCTTTCGTTGTCATGCGCGTCCAGCCGGTCGCGCACCTGCCGCGCCACATCCTTCATCCACGGAAAGCGGGCCCAATGGCGTGCTTCAAATCGCTCCACCTCGGGCAGTTGCTGCAGCGTCGCGCCCACCATGTCCTGCCCTTGCGCGAACATGCTGCGATGCCGCGCCGGCAGTTCAAAGTGTGCGATCCAGCCGTCGGCCGCGCGCACCTGCCCGGCCATCACGTCGATGCCGACGCGGTTTGCGCCGGCTGCCGCCGTATTGGACACCTTCGCGAGCAAGGCGTCGACCTCGGCGGGCGGCAACGTCACCAGCAAGAGGCCATTATTGAGCGCGTTGAAGTAGAAGATCTCGCCGAAGCTGGACGCGATGACCGCCCGGATGCCGAACTGCTGCAGTCCCCAGACGGCGTGCTCGCGGCTGGAGCCGCAGCCAAAATTGGGACCGGCCACCAGGATGCTGGCGCCCGCGTAGGCGGGCTGGTTCAGCACACAGTCCGGCCGCGGCGCGCCCGCTTCATCAAAGCGCAGGTCGTACAGCAGGCCCTTGTCCAGCCCGGCCTTGTCGATGATGCGCAAGAACTGCTTGGGCATGATCTGGTCGGTGTCCAGATTGGAGTACGGCAGCGGCGCGGCCACGCCTTCGGTCATGACATTCATTTGGCGTCTCCCCAGGTGCGCACATCGACGATACGGCCCGCCAGCGCGGCCGCTGCGGCCATCGCGGGACTCATCAGGTGCGTGCGCCCTGCCCGCCCCTGGCGTCCCTCGAAATTACGGTTCGTGGTGGACGCACAGCGTTCGCCGGGGCGCAGCACGTCATCGTTCATGGCCAGGCACATCGAGCAGCCGGGCTGGCGCCATTCAAAGCCCGCCGCGATCAGGTCGGCGGCCAGCCCTTCGGCTTCGGCCTGCGCGCGCACCGCGCCGGAACCGGGCACCACCATCGCACGCACCCCCGCGGCCACCTGCTTGCCGCGCGCCAGATCCGCCACGACGCGCAGGTCTTCGATGCGGCCGTTGGTACAGGAGCCGATGAACACGCGGTCGATCGGCACCCCCGCGATGGGCGCGCCCGCCGCCAGACCGATATAGTCCATGGCCTTTTCCAGCGCCAGCCGGGCCAGCGCGTCCGGTTCGTCCCGCGGATCCGGCACCGCGCCATCGACGGGCATCGCCTGATCGGGGCTGGTGCCCCACGTCACGAAGGGCGCGATGGGGCTCGCGTCGAACGCGTGTTCCACATCGAAGCGCGCGTCGTCGTCCGAACGCAGCGTAGCCCACCACGCGCGCGCTTCGTCCAGCAACGCGCCGCGCAGTTGCGGCGCGTGCGCCGTGACGTACGCGTCGGTGACAGCGTCCGGCGCGATCAGCGCGGCGCGCGCGCCGGCTTCGACCGTCATGTTGCACAGGGTCATGCGCGCTTCGGCCGACAGCGCGGCCACCGCCTCGCCGCAGAACTCCACGGCATGGCCGCGCGCGCCCTGCGCGCCAATGCGATGCACGAGGTAGATCACCAGATCCTTGGCCGACACGTGCGCCGGCAGCGCACCGCCGATGCGGATCCGCATGTTGCGCGCCACGCGGTACACCAGCGTCTGCGTCGCCAGAATGTGTTCGACTTCGCTGGTGCCGATGCCAAAACCCAAGGCGCCCAGCGCGCCGTACGTGGTGGTGTGGCTGTCGCCGCACAGCACCACCATGCCGGGCAGGATCATGCCGTGCTCCGGCGCGATGACGTGCTCGATGCCCTGCAGCGGATCGGTGGTATCAAAGAGCGCGATGTGCTGCGTATCGCAATTGCGCTTCAGGTTCAGCGCCTGGCGCGACGAGGCGTCGTCCGCAATCACGCGCAGCGCGGACGGCACGGGATGCGTGGGGATGATGTGGTCCACCACCGCCATCTGCTGACCCGGGCGCAGCACGTCGCGGCCCCGCG
Organism: Achromobacter sp. 1012554356; assembly: GCF_059760815.1. Classification (NCBI taxonomy): domain Bacteria; kingdom Pseudomonadati; phylum Pseudomonadota; class Betaproteobacteria; order Burkholderiales; family Alcaligenaceae; genus Achromobacter; species Achromobacter sp. 1012554356. Next base: position 38,235 of record NZ_JCBANC010000034.1, read on the forward strand.
CGGCCAGGCCGCTGAAGGCCTGCGGGCTGGTGTATTCGTTCATGATGTGCAGGTCGACGTAGAGCAGCACGTGCTCGGCGTCGATCCGGGCCACCTCATGGCTGGCCACCAGTTTGTCGTATAGCGTCATGCCGGGCATGTCAGGGCTTCCTTGCTTGAAAGAGGCGCCCGCGGCGCGCGCGGGCGGGTATTGCGGGCCGGAGTTGCTCGCGGCCTTTGCGTGCGGCTTTTGCGTGCAGCCTTTGCGCGCTTGGCCGCCGATCAGTTCGCCTGGATCCCGGCTTCCTTGACGATGCCGGACCAGCGCGTCATCTCGGTGGCCACCATGGCGTCGGTCTTGTCCGGCGCGGTGATCAGGGGTTCAAACCCTTCTCTCTGCATGCGTTGCGTCAGCGCGGCCGACTTCAGCGCCTGCGCCAGCTTCGCGTTCAGCGTGTCGATCACCGGCTGCGGCGTGCCTGCCGGCGCGCTGATGACGAACCAGGTGTTGAATTCGTAGCCCGGCAGGCCCGACTCGGCAATCGTCGGCACGTCGGGCAAGAGCGGCGAGCGCGTCGTGCCGGTCACCCCGAGCGCGCGCAGCTTCTTGCCGTCAACCTGCGGCTTGGCCGCGGACAGCACGGGAAAGCTCATCTGCACCTGCCCGCTGATCGTGTCCAGCATCGCGGGGCCGCCGCCCTTGTACGGGACGTGCATGATCTGCGTCTTGGACACGGACTTGAACAGCTCTGCCGCCATGTGGAACGTGCTGCCGGTGCCGGCCGAGCCAAAGCTCAGGTCGTTGGCGGGACGGGCGCGCACATACGTGAGCAGCTCGCTGACCGACGCCACGGGCAAACTGTTGGTGACCGTCAGCACATGCTGCGACGTCCCCACCGTGCCCACCGAACGCAGGTCCTTCGCGGTATCGAACGGCATGGTCTTGAAGAGCGCCGGATTGATCGCGAGCGACATGGTGTTGATGCCGAGCGTGTAGCCGTTGGGCTCGGCACGCGCCACGGCCGTCATGCCGATGTTGCCGGACGCGCCGGCGCGGTTTTCCACGATGACGCTCTGCCCCAATTCCTTCGCCCAGGCGTCGGAGATCAGGCGGGCCGCGATGTCCACGCTGCCGCCCGGCGCGAACGGCACGATCAGCGTCACCGCGCGTTCGGGGAAGGCGTTGCTGGCCCCGGCCGCATGGGCCCAACAGGATGCGGCAACGGCCGCGCACAATGCGCCGGCCAATCTGGCTATCTTCATTTCGGGTCTCCTCGTGTGGCCGCGTGGCGCGGCTCTGTATCGGTGAACCCAGTGTATAGGCCGGTTTCGTTCTTATAATTCGCTGGATTTATAAATCTTTGTTAAATCCAATTTATAAATAGCCATGGACGCGCTCTCCGATCTCGCCTTCTTTTCGCTTGTGGTCAAGCACGGCAACCTGTCGGCCACGGCGCGGGAACTGGGGCTGACGCCGCCCGCGGTCAGCACCCGGCTGGCCAAGCTAGAGCAGCGCCTGGGCGTGCGGCTCTTGAACCGCACCACGCGCCGCGTCAGCGTCACGCAGGAAGGCGAGCTGTACCTGGCCGAGGGCACGCGCATCCTGGCCGACCTGCAGGCGCTGGAACGCTCCGTGTCCAGCGCCCGCGCCCAGCCGCAGGGGCTCCTGCGCCTGAACGCCACGTTCGGCTTCGGACGCGCCCACATCGTGCCCGCCGTCTCGGACTTCTGCCGCCAGTATCCCGACGTGGAAGTGCAGATGCGCCTGACCGACAGGCCGCTCAATCTGATCGAGGAAGGCGTCGACGTGGCGGTGCGCTTTGGCGACCTGCCCGACGCGCGGCTCACGGCGCGCAGAATCGCCTCGAACCGGCGCCTGCTCTGCGCGTCGCCGCGCTATCTGGAGATTCATGGCGAGCCGCGCGCGCCCAGCGACCTGCAGCGCCACCGCTGCATCGTGGTGCGCGAGAACGACGTGGCCTACGGCACCTGGCGGCTGGAATCCGGGGCGCGCGCGGAGACCGTGAAGGTGCGCGGCCCGGTCAGTTCAAATGATGGCCAGAGCGCGCTGGAATGGGCGCTGGACGGCCACGGCATCGTGATGCGGTCCGAATGGGAAACCGCGGCGCACCTGCGCGCGGGCCGCCTGCGCGAAGTGTTGACCGATTGGCGCACGCCGCCCGCGGATATCCACGCGCTGTACCCCGAACGGCTGAACCTGCCGGCCAAGACGCTGGCGTTCGTGGACTTCCTGTCGCGCCGCTTCGCGCGCCGCCTGCGGGCGCCCGGCTCGGACGCCGCCGTGTGGTGAGGCTTCAGATCTCGTCGATGGGCGTGCTGGCCGGCGCGTTCTTTTCCGCGCCGATGGCGTAGCGGTCGCGCGTCCGCACGTAGAAGCTGGCGCCAAACCGGCCCACCGGAAAGTAATCCTGCAGGCGCACGCGCCAGGTTTCCGTGTCGATCAAGCCGTCGCGCGCATGCAGCCAGCGCACCTGGCCGATGAAGATCTGGCGGCTGGCGGTTTCCATGGTTTCGAATAGCGTGCATTCAAACGCGACGGGCGCCTGCACGATGCGCGGCGGCGCGACGCGGTGGCTGGGCGCGGCATCCAGGCCCGCGTGCGCCAGCTCGCTGACATCGGCCGGCAGGCGGTCGCCGCAGCGGTGCATCTTTTCGGCCATGGCCTCGTCGGTCAGGTGCACGACGAACTCGCGGTCGCGCTTGATGTTGACCGCGGTGTCCTTCAGCCCGCCGTCTTCCAGGCGGTTGATGCTGACCATCACGATGGGCGGATCCTCGCCCAGCATGTTGAACATGCTGAACGGCGCGGCGTTGACCACGCCTGTCTCGGACAGCGTGGTGATCAGCGCGATCGGACGGGGCACGATCAGGCTGGCCATCAGCTTGTAGCGCTGATATTCGGTGATAGCGTCGAAGTCGATTTCCATGTCAGGCCAGTCCCAGCATCTGGGCAAGGGTTTGCGCGGGCTGCGGGCGCTCCAGGCTGATGCGCCGCTCCAGGTCCGCAAGGTGGTTGTCGTTGGTCCGCACGGCTTCGGCCACGTCGCCGCGCTCCATCATGTCCACGATCAGCACGTGCTCGCCGTGTTCGCAAGCGGCATTGCCGGGCGGCTCGTACAGCGCCACGATGAGCGAGCAGCGCGACACCAGTTCGGCCAGGTAGCCATGCAGGATGGTGTTGCCGGACAGTTCGCCCAGCCGCACGTGAAACGCGCTTGCCTGCCGCGCCCAGGCCGGCTGCCCGGCGCGATGCAGCAGCGCATGTTCGTCGCGCAGTTGCCGGCGCAGCGAAGCGTAATCGGCGCGCGTGGCGCGGGCCGCCGCCAGCGGGAGCAGCGCGGCCTCCAGCGCGCGGCGCGCCTGGAATATCTGGCGCGTGTCTTCCGGCGTGGGTTCGGCCACTACCGCCCCGCGGTTGTGGTGCAGGTCCACGACGTGCTCGTGCGCCAGCCGCTGCAACGCCTTGCGCGCCACCGACCGCGACACGCCGAACAGATCGCAGATCGCTGCCTCGGGCAGCTTGGTGCCCGGCGTGAGGCGCTGGCTCATCACGCTTTCGTAGACCGCCTCGCAGATGCGGCGTTCCATGTCGGCGTCGGGGGTAGCGGACGGCGATCCGGCCTCGGGCATGACATCAGCCGCCGCCGCGGACCTGCGCGTCCGGGAAGCGGCGGGCTTGGCGGACTTGGACCGGACGGTGGCGGGATTGCGGGACTTGGCGGCGCTTTGGGTGGACATGTGGAGCTCGGTTCAACAAGAAAAACAACATGACGTGGGCGGGTCGTTCTGACGGACCCTTAATCGATCACACCCGGCGGCAGGCCGTCCACATGGCGGCAGATCTCGCCCGGCGTGGTGAACCAGATCTCGCCGCGGTCGCGGGCGGCGGCCAGCGGCGCCAGCGCGCGCCGCAGGTGACGCAACCGGTACGGCTGGCCGACGATGTAGGGATGTAGCGCAATGCCCATGACCAGCGGCTGGCGCACCGCCTGCGCGCGCATCTCCTCGTACTGGTCAAGGATCATATCGGCAAAATCGCGCGCGTCCATCTTGCGGCCCATGATCATCGGAATGTCGTTGAGCTCCTGCGGGTAGGGAATCGCCCACAGGTCGCCCGCGCGGGTGCGCATGCGCATGGGCTGGTCGTCGTGGCACCAATTCAACGTGTAGCAGTAGCCGGCCTCGGCCAGCAGGTCGGGCGTGGCGTGGCTTTCCGAGATCCACGGCGACAGCCACCCCGCCGGCTCGCTGCCTGCATGCTGCAGGATGCGATCGCGACAGTGCGCCAGCAGCGCGCGTTCCTCGGCTTCGGGCAGGCCTCCCTGCCGGTGCGCGTTGCTGTAGCCGTGTCCGATGAGCTCGTCGCCGCGCGCCAGGAAGGCATCCACCAGATCGGGGCAATGCTCGTAGAGCGCAGTGTTGATCAGTACGCCGGCCGGCAGGCGCAGCTCGTCAAAGAGCTCCAGGCAGCGCCACGCGCCCACGCGGTTGCCGTATTCGCGCCAGGCGTAGTTCAGCACATCCGGATGCGGCGACGCCGGGCCAAGTTCCGCGCCTAGTCCTTCTCCGAACGCAAAGTGCTCGATGTTGAAGCCCAGGTACACGGCCAGGCGCGCGCCGTTCGGCCATGAATAGTCGGCCCTGCCGGCGATGGGGCGGTACGGGAACCGGCCGTGGCAGGCCAGGGGTTGCGGCGTCCAGGCGGCGTCGCCGTCACGCCCCGGTTTAGTGCTTGGAAGCGAGGATGGATTCATTTTGGTGCAAATCCTGAAGCATGATTGTGAACAAAATCGCGGAAGTTTTGGCGACAAAATCTGTAGACCGGTGCATACATATCCGGTCTGTTGCCGCCGCGCCCCGCAGCGGCTGGGCGGAGACGGCAAGTGGCAGTGGGCGCGGATCAGGTGGCATGGATCTTGCATAAGGAAACGAAGCAGCACTTAACCCCATGCAAGATTCATTCCACTTTTTCAGGAGTGTCCCGATGACCCCGACCCGTCGTTCCTTCATGCGCCACGCGGCCGCCGCCGCCCTTTTCGCCGCGGGCCTCGTCTCGCAGCCGGCGCTGGCAGCGGACCCGATCAAGATCGGCCTGATCACCGCGTTGTCCGGGGAGTCGGCGCGCGCGGGTGAAGCGCTGACGCGCGGCATCACTGTCGCCATCGACGAGATCAACGCGCGCGGCGGCCTGTTGGACGGCCGCCAGGTCGTGCTGGTGCGGCGCGACGACGAAGGCAATCCCGCCAAGGGCATGGCCGCGGCGCGCGAGCTGATCTTCAAGGAAAAGGTTGCCGTGCTGTTCGGCGGGCTGGACACGCCCGTGTCCATGGCCATCGTGCCGATCGTGAACCAGGAGAAGGTGCCGTTCATGGGCCCATGGGCCGCGGGCACCGCCATCACGCAGAACAAGGGCAATCCCAACTTCGTCTTCCGCGTGTCGGCGATGGACGAGATCGTGGACAGCGCGATGGTCCAGTACGCGCAAAAGACGTTCCAGAGCGCCAAGCCCGGCATGATCCTGGTGAACAACCCCTGGGGCGAGTCCAACGAAAAAGGCCTGAACGCCGCGCTGGCGACTGCCAAGATCACGCCGGCCGGCATCGAGAAATTCCAGCCCAATGACCTGGACATCGTGCCGCAGTTGAGCCGCCTGAAGGCCGCGGGCGCCGACACGCTGTTCCTGGTCGGCAACGTGGGCCCGTCGGCGCAGGTGGTGAAGTCGCTGGACCGCATGGGCTGGAAGGTGCCGATCGTGTCGCACTGGGGTCCGGCCGGCGGCCGCTTCACGGAACTGGCCGGTCCCAACGCCAAGAACGTGCACTTCGTGCAGACGTACAGCTTCTTCGGCAAGCAGGGGCCGGTGGGCGACAAGGTGATGCAGGCGCTCAAGACCAAGTATTCCGACATCAAGGGACCGCAGGACATCACGCCGGCCGTGGGCGTGGCCAACGCGTACGACGGCATGCAGCTTGCCGCGCTGGCCATCGCGCAGGCCGGCTCCACCGACGGCGACGCGGTGCGCCAAGGCTTCTACAAGATCGGCAAATACGAGGGCCTGATCAAGACGTATGAGCAGCCCTTCACGCCGGCTTCGCACGACGCGCTGCGCGAGGACGACTACGTGTGGACGCAGTTCATCGACAACCGCATCCTGCCCGTCAAGGGCGTGCAGTAAAGCGGCCAGACGCCGCGGGAGACGCGCATGTTGTTGATGTCCGCCATCGTCAGCGGCCTGGGGCTGGGAAGCATGTACGGGCTGATGGCCCTGGGCTTTTACCTGACCTATGCCGTGTCCGGCACGGTGAACTTCGCCCAGGGCAGTTCCATGATGCTGGGCGCCGTGCTGACCTACACGTTCGCTCAGACGCTGGGCTGGCCGCTCGCCGTGGCGCTGCTGTTTGCGCTGGCGCTATGCGCGCTTTACGGCCTGGTCGTGGAGCGGCTGGCGGTGCGGCCATTTGCCAGCCGCGGTTCCAACGCCTGGCTCATGTCCACGGTGGCACTGGGCATCGTGCTGGACAACGTGGTCATGTTCACGTTCGGCAAGGAGCCGCGCAGCCTGCCCTCTCCGCTGGCGCAGTCGCCGCTGGAGATCGGCGGGCTGGGCCTGGGCATCTATCCGCTGCAACTGCTGATACCCGTGGTGGGACTGGCGCTGGCGGCCGCGCTGCACACATTGTCGCGCCGCACGCGCTGGGGCGTGGCGCTGCTGGCCGTGGTGCAGAACCCGAACGCCGCGCGGCTGATGGGCATCCCCGTGCGCCGCGCGATCATGGCCGCCTTCGCGGTGTCCACGCTGTTCGCGGGCGTGGCCGGCGCGTTGGTTGCGCCGCTCTTTAACGTGCAGGCGGACATGGGCACGCTGTTCGGCTTGAAGGCCTACGTGGTCGCCATCCTGGGCGGCATCACCAGCGCGTGGGGCGTGATGATCGCGGGCCTGCTGTTTGGCGTGGTCGAAGCGCTGATCACCGTGGCGCTGGGTTCCGGGTATACGCAGATCATCAGCTTCACGCTGGTGATCGTCATGTTGGCCGTGCTGCCCAATGGCCTGTTCGGGCGCGCCGATGTGAGGAAGGTCTGATGAACAAGCAATCCCCCATGCGCTGGCTGCCGCCGGCGCTATATGCCCTGCTGGCGGCGGTGGCCCTGATGCTTGCCGCCACCGTCAACGGCTACTACGTCTTCGTTCTGGGCAATGTGGCGCTGCTGGCGCTGGCCGGCATCGGCCTGAATGTGCTGCTGGGCCTGACGGGCCAGATGTCGTTCGGCCACGCGGGCTTTTACGCCATCGGCGCCTACACGGTTGCGATCCTGACCGGCCAGGCCGGGTGGAGCTTCTGGCTGGCGTGGCCGGCGGCCGCGCTGGTGTGCGGCGCGTTCGGCCTGCTGCTGGCCGTGCCGGCGCTGCGCGTGAAAGGCCCTTATCTGGCGATGATCACCATCGCGTTCGGCTTTATCGTGGAACACGCGCTGATTGAAGGCGGCTCGGTCACGGGCGGGCAGAACGGCCTGATGGGGATCGTGCAGCCCGCCATCGGCAGCCTGGGCGGAGACCGCGGCGTGGCGATGCTGGCCATCGTGGCCGTATTCGCGGCGCTGGGCGGTTATGCGCTGCTGTCGCGCGGCACCTGGGGCGCCGCCATGCGCGCGGTCAAGGACAGCGAGACGGCCAGCGAATCCATCGGCATCAATCCGCTCGCGGTCAAGGCGGCGGCCTTCATGGTGTCCGCTGCCGTGGTCGGTCTGGCGGGCGGGCTGTACGCGCCGCTGACGGGCATGATCACGCCGCACAACTTCAACTTCATGCAATCCATCCTGTTCGTGCTGGCCGTGACGATCGGCGGCGCGGGATCGCTGGCCGGTCCGCTGCTGGGCGCGGTGGTGGTGGGCCTGCTGCCGGAAGTGCTGTCCAGCCTGGAGGAGTACCGCCTGCTGTTCTTCGGCGCCTTTCTGCTGGTGGTGCTGTGGGCCGCGCCCGAGGGCGCCGCCGGGCTCTTGGCACGCTGGCGGTGGCGCGCGCAGACGCAGGGTCTTGCGCCGCGCCCCGGCGCCCTGCCGGCCAGTGCGCGGACGCGACGCACCCTGCATGCCGACACCCTCACCATGACCTTCGGCGGCGTGCGTGCCGTGCAGGCGGTGTCCTTCACCGTGCCGCCCGGCGCGGTGACCGCACTGATCGGCCCCAACGGCGCGGGCAAGTCCACCGTCATCAACATGCTGAGCGGCTACTACCAGCCCACCGATGGCCGCGTCGCGCTGGGCGATGCGCCGCTCGCCGCGCTGCCCGCGCATCGCGTGGCGCGCAGCGGCATTGCGCGCACCTACCAGACCTCGCAGCTCTTTGACACGTTGAGCGTCGAGGACAACGTCGCACTCGGCATGCTGCGCGGTCGCCTGGGAGGGCTGCTGGCGTCGCGCCGTTACCTGGCGCCCGATGTGCGCGAACGTGCGCGCGCCCTGCTGGCGTTCTGCGGCTACGAAGGCGCGCTCGACATTCCCGCGGCCGACCTGCCGCACGTGGACCGGCGGCTGGTGGAGATTGCGCGCGCGCTGGCCACGGACGCCGACGTGCTGTTGATGGACGAGCCCGCAGCCGGGCTGTCGCGCGAAGACAAGACGCGGCTTGCCGGGCTGCTGAGGCGCATTGCCGACGCGGGCGCCGGCGTGCTGCTGGTCGAGCACGACATGACGCTGGTGATGGGCGTGTCCGACCACATCGTGGCGATCGACGCCGGACGCGAGCTGGCGCAGGGTAGCGTCGCCGAGATCCAGCAATCGCCGGAAGTGCGGCAGGCTTATCTGGGCGACGAGGCCGCACGCCGGGCGCCGGCCACGCGGCGCAGGCCGGCGGGCGAGGCGCTGCCGCCCGAGGTGCTGGGCGTGGGCAACCTGACGACCGGCTATGGCGCCAATCCCGTGCTGCACGGCATCGACCTGCAGGTCAGGCAAGGCGAAATGGTGGCGCTGCTGGGCGCAAACGGCGCGGGCAAGTCCACGCTGATGCGCACGCTGGCCGGGCTGCACCGGCCAGCGCAGGGCGGCATGCACCTGCAGGGGCAGGAGCTGCACAATCTCCCCGCCGATCGCATCGTGGCGCGCGGCCTGGTGCTGGTGCCCGAAGGCCGTCAGGTGTTTCCGGGGCTGAGCGTGCTGGACAACATCCGCCTGGGCGCCTTCCTGCATCCGCAGGACCGCGAGGCGCGCGTCGAGGAAATGCTGACGCGCTTTCCGCGGTTGCGCGAACGGCTGCACCAGCGCGCGGGGCTATTGTCGGGCGGCGAACAGCAGATGCTGGCGATCGCGCGCGGCCTGATGGCCAAGCCCGTGATCCTGCTGCTGGACGAGCCCTCGCTGGGCCTGGCGCCCAAGATCATCGACGAGCTGTTCGACGCACTGGACCAGCTGCGCAAGGAGTCGATGACCATCCTGCTGGTGGACCAGATGGCGGCGCTGGCGCTGTCGCTGGCCGACCGCGCGTACGTGCTGGAATCCGGCCGGGTCGCCGCGCACGGCGCCGCGGAAGACATCGCGAAGGACGGTGCGCTGGCGCGCGCTTACCTGGGGGCTTAACGGGCGGGTAGCGACGCCATCACGCGGCGTCCGTCCCCAGCCGCGCACCCGCGCGCACAATGCCGCAACGCTTGTGCGCGCGCATCACCACGCCGACCTCGCTGTTCAGCACGCCGTCCAGCTCGCCCAGCCGCCGCGTCACCACGTCCCACAGATGCAGGCTGTCGCGGCACAGCACGTGCCAGAAGAGCTGCGAGGCGCCACTGGTGCCGAACAGGCAGCGGGTGTTGGGGTCCAACGCCAGATGCGCGGCCAGCGCGTCCACCGTTTGCGGGCGTACCTGCACCGAAATCACCGCTTCCACCGGAAAGCCGACCAGCGCCGGCTCGACTTCCACGCGAAAGCTCAGCGCGCGGCGCTCCACCAGATTCTGCAGCAGGCGATTCGCGGTCGGTTCGCTGACGCCGGATCGTTCGGCCAATTCCGCCAGACTGGCGCGGCCATCGCGCATCAGGTGCGACACCATGCGCTGCTCGGGGTCGGTCAGCGCCGCCGGTGGCGACAGCAGCGGCGCGTCCGCGTCGCCACCAGACTCCGGCTGGATCCGCCACTGGCCCGCGCGCCGGAACGGCCGCAACACCAGGCGCGCCTCCACGTGTTCCACCCCGTCGATGGACGGCAGGACGTGGGTCACCACGTCCGGCATGTCGGCCGCGTCGGCCAGGGTCAGCTCGGCCATCAGGTCGGCGGAACCGGCCAGCGTCACGACGAGCTGGCTGATGTCCAGCCGCGCAAGTTGGTCGGCCACGTCCGGCACCCGGCCCGACCGGCAGCGCACCCAGGCGTGCAGCACCACGCCGCGGCCGGTGGCCAGCGGATCCGGTTCCGCGATGACGCGCAGCGCGTCCGCGTCCATCAGGCGCTTGATGCGCCGCGCGACAGTTCTCTCGGCGATGCCGGTCGCCGCGCCCAGCTCGCGCCAGGACGCGCGAGGCTGCGCCTGCAGCGCGACGAGGCACGCGAGATCCGTGTCGTCCAACGCGGCGATTAGGGAATTACCCTTACTTGACGTGACCATATTCATTAATCTAACGTTCGCGCATTGATAAAAACACAAAATTTATTGGTCTATTTGACCAAAAAACAAAACACAATTTGAGGACGTCATGAGCAGCACATCCGCAACCTTGCGCGCGGCGCAAGGCGCAAGCGCCCCGCCCGTTTCGCGCGGCCGCACGATTCTGGCCGGTAGTGTAGGCAATGCGGTGGAATGGTTCGATTGGACCATCTACGCGTCGTTCGCCATCTTCTTTTCCAGCCAGTTCTTCCCGCCCGGCAACGAAACCACCGCCCTGCTCGCGACGTTCGGCATCTTCGCAGTCGGGTTTTTCATGCGTCCCGTGGGCGGATGGGTGCTGGGCATCTTCTCCGACCGCTATGGCCGCAAGGCCGCTTTGGGTCTGACGATCCTGATGATGGCGGGCGGCTCGCTCATCATCGCCATCACGCCCACCTACGCCACCATCGGCATCGCCGCGCCGCTGCTCCTGACCGCCGCGCGCCTCCTGCAAGGCCTGTCGCTGGGCGGAGAGTATGCCTCGGCCACGACCTTCCTGGCGGAAATGGCGCCGCCCAACAAGCGCGGGTTCTATTCCAGCTTCGTCTTCTTCAGCGCCGCCGTCGGCATCCTGGCCGCCTCGGCCGTGGGCTGGATCCTCACCACCGTCCTCACCAAGGCCGACATGGCCGCCTGGGGCTGGCGCATTCCGTTCCTGCTGGGCGCCCTGGGCGGCCTGGCCGGCATGTGGATCCGCCGCGCCATCCCGGAAACCGAAGCCTTCTCGCACGCCAAGAAGGCCGGCGTTGAAAAGCAGCCGCTGCGCACGCTGCTGCGCGACCATCCGCGAGAAGTGCTGCGCATCGTCGGCTTCTCGGTCCTGACCACGTTCGCGTTCTACATCTTCGTGGCCTACGTGCCCACCTACGCCATCCGGCAGGTCGGCGCCGACCCCAAAACCGCATTCGCGGCCAACACCGTCGCGCTGATCGTGTTCATGCTGGTGCAGCCGCTGTTCGGCATGCTGTCCGACCGCATCGGCCGCAAGCCGCAGCTGATCTTCTTTGCCGCGGGCTACCTGATCTTCTTTTATCCGATCATGACCACGCTGGGGCCGTCGTTCGGCTCGATCCTGGCGGTGGAGCTGTTCGGCCTGGTGCTGTACGCCATGTACACCGCGATTGCGCCGGCCATCATGTCCGAGCAGTTTCCCACCAGCGTGCGCGCCGTCGGCATCGGCACGCCGTACAACCTGGTCGTCGCGCTGCTGGGCGGCACCACGCCCTACCTGCTGACCTGGCTGCAGAGCAAGGGCATGGAGCGCTGGTTCTTCTACTACGTGCTGGCCGGAGCCGTGATCACGCTGATCACCTTCATCCGCATGCCCGAAACCAAAGGCCAGGTCCTGAAGTAGGCCAGCCCCGGTAGGCCCCCCTTCGCAGCCCTTCCGATCAGATCGCTTTCCGGTCCCGCCGCGGACCGGAAGGCTTTTTCCATTTCGACGAGACTCATGCCCGCCCAAGATACTGCCCTGCATTTCCAGGACGCACACCAGCTTGCCCGCGCCATCCGCGAGCGCAAGATCCGTTCGCGCGACCTCACCCTGCATTTCCTTGACCGCATCGAGCGCGGCGCGGCGCTCTCCGCGTATAGCGTGGTCACGGCCGAGCGCGCCCTCGCGCAGGCCGAGGCGGCGGACCGGTTGCTGGAAGCCGGCATCAATCTGGGCCCGCTGCATGGCGTGCCGGTCGCGGTGAAGGACAGCGTGCAGTGGGAAGGCACACCGTGCAGCGGCGGCTCGCAGGCGCGCGCCGGCGTCGTCAGCACGGAAACCGCCACCGCCGCGCGCGCGCTGGCGGCGCAAGGCATGGTGCTCCTGGGCAAAACGCGCATGACGGAATTCGCGTTCGGCCTGTCGGGACAGAACCCCACGCAGGGCACCGCCCGCAATCCGTGGGACGCGAAGGTCCCGCGCGCGCCGGGCGGCTCGTCCAGCGGCGCGGGCGTCGCGGTCGCGGCGGGTCTGGCGCCGCTGGCGCTGGGCGGCGACACCGGCGGCTCGGTGCGCGCGCCCGCAGCACTGAACGGCGTGGTCGGCTTCAAGCCATCGTCGGGCCTCATCAGCCGCGCCGGCTGCCTGCCGCTGTCCGACACGCTGGACGTGCTGGGCCCGATCGCGCGCAGCGTCGGCGACGCGCGCCTCTTGACGCAACTGCTGGCCGCACCGGACGTCGATGACGCCGCCACGCTGACGCTGCCGGCCGCCCGCTTCACCGGCCTGCGTCACGCCACCGCGCGCCAGCCGGGCGCCGTCGCCGTGCTGGCGCCGCAAGCCTGGCCGGCCCCGCTGACTGACGAGGCGCTGCAAACCTGGCGCGCGGCGCAGGGACGCCTGGCAGCGGCCGGCTACACGCCCACCGCCTGGCATCCGCCCGCGTCGCTGTCGTTTGCCCGCATGGCGGATGACAATTCGCTGGTGCTGGCGTTTGAAGCCTTCCGCTACTTCGGCGCGCTAGCCGAAGACCCTGCGCAGCCCTTGTGGGATGTCGTGCGCGCGCGCATCGCTGCAGGCGGCCGGATCACGCAGTCCAGCTACGAGGCCGCGCTGCTGCGCCGCCAGGCCGACATGGCGGCTTTCGAAAAAGCCATGCAGGGCGTGGATGCCCTGCTCATGCCCGCCAGCGATCAGGCCGCACAGGCGCTGGACCCGCAGGACACGCGGCACGCCGGGCTGGGCAAGCTGCTGCGCCCGGCCAACTTCCTGGGCGCGGCGGCGATCACGCTGCCGGCCGGCCTGGACGCGGACGGCATGCCCTGCGCCGTGCAACTGCTGGCGCCCGCGGGCGGCGACGCCGCACTGCTGGACTGCGCGGCGGCCTTGGAAACCGTGCTGTCTCCGACGCCGCTGCATCCGGATCTGTCGGCCTGGGGGCTTTGACGCCGCGCCTGCCGCGATCGGACCCGACAAAAAGAAAAGCGCCCCAACGGGCGCTTTTCCATGAACCGCATGGCGGATCGGGTCAGACGGACTTCTTCAGTTCCTGAACCTTGTCCGTCGCTTCCCACGAGAACTCCGGCTCAGAGCGGCCGAAGTGGCCGTAGGCGGCGGTCTTGGTGTAGATCGGGCGCAGCAGGTCCAGCATGTTCACGATGCCCTTCGGACGCAGGTCGAAGTGCTCGCGCACCAGCTTGGCGATCTGGTCATCGGGGATGACGCCCGTGCCTTCCGTGTAGACGGTGATGTTGATGGGTTCGGCCACACCGATGGCGTAGCTGACCTGCACCTGGCACTGGCGCGCCAGCCCGGCGGCCACGATGTTCTTGGCCACGTAGCGGGCGGCGTAGGCGGCCGAACGGTCGACCTTGGACGGGTCCTTGCCCGAGAACGCGCCGCCGCCGTGCGGGCAAGCGCCGCCGTAGGTGTCGACGATGATCTTGCGGCCGGTCAGGCCGCAATCGCCTTGCGGACCGCCGATGACGAAGCGGCCGGTCGGGTTGACCAGGAACTTGGTCTGGGGCGTGATCAGGCCTTCGGGGAAGCTGGGCTTGATGATGTCTTCGATGACCGCTTCGCGGATGGTCTCTTGCGAGACTTCCGGCGCGTGCTGGGTCGACAGCACCACGGTGTCGACTTCGGCGGGACGGCCGTCGACGTAGCGGAACGTGACCTGCGACTTGGCGTCCGGACGCAGCCAGCCCAGGCGGCCGTCCTTGCGCAGTTCGCTCTGGCGCTGCACCAGGCGGTGCGCGTACCAGATCGGGGCGGGCATCAGGTCGGGGGTTTCGTCGCAGGCGTAGCCGAACATCAGGCCTTGGTCGCCGGCGCCCTGGTTCAGGTAGTCTTCCGAGCTGCGGTCCACGCCCTGCGCGATGTCGGGCGACTGCTTGTCGTAGGCGACGAGCACCGCGCAACCCTTGTAGTCGATGCCGTATTCGGTATTGTCATAGCCGATGCGGCGGATCGTGTCGCGCGCGACCTGGATGTAGTCGACGTTGGCGGTGGTGGTGATTTCGCCAGCCAGCACGACCAGGCCGGTGTTGCACAGCGTTTCGGCTGCGACACGCGCGTTCGGGTCTTGCGTGAAGATGGCGTCGAGGATCGAATCGGAGATCTGATCGGCAACCTTGTCGGGGTGCCCTTCGGAGACGGATTCGGAAGTGAAGAGAAAATCGTTGTTGGCCACAGATGCGTCCTTAGTGTCCGGTCTTGCCGGCGCATAGGTTCTTGAGACGCGTAGCACCCCGGTCTGCACTGCAATGCCAACTGGGCGCGACGCTTTAGCGGATTTGGCATGGGCCGCGCAAAGCGCAGTACCCTTGCCGTCGCCCCGCAAGTTGTCGGTTAACTCGGCGACTGGGCGCATTTTAAGCGAAAATGCCGTTCTTATGCTTGCGCCCGGGGTGTATCCATATACCCCGAGCAGCGGTAATACCCTGCCCGTTTTCATCCTTTTGACGAATGCTGCTGCCCCTGTTCCGACTTTTTGCCGCCCTGCCGCTCCCCGTCGCGCATGCGATCGGGCGGTTCGCGGGACGCGCCATCTACGCCTTGCCGGGCAAATACCGGCGGCGCCTGCAGGCCAATGCAGCGCAGGCCGGCTACCCCGGCGCGGCGTTCGCCCGGCGGGCGGCGGCCGAAGCCGGCGCAATGATTCTTGAGAACCCGCGCGTCTGGTTCCGCAACCAGGAAAGCCTGGCGCAGGTGGTCTCCGACGATGACGACGTGGTCGCCGCCGCCCGCGCGGAAAACCGCGGCATCCTGTTTCTGACCCCGCACCTGGGCTGCTTCGAGATCACCGCCCGCTATCTGGCCCGCCAGATGCCCATGACGGTGATGTTCCGCCCCCCACGCAAGGAAGCGCTGGCGCCCCTGCTGGAAACGGCGCGCAACAGTTCGGCCGTCAATGCGGTGCCCGCCAACATGCAGGGCGTGCGGGAATTCGTGCGGGCGCTGCGCCGCGGTGAATCCGTCGGCATGCTGCCCGACCAGGCGCCCAGCGTGGGCGACGGCGTATGGGTGCCGTTCTTCGGGCGTCTGGCCTACACCATGACGCTGCCCGGCAAGCTCGCGTCGCAGACCAACGTTCCCATCATCCTCACGGCCGGCGAGCGCCTGCCCAAGGGCCGCGGCTGGCGCATCCACTACGTGCGCGTGCCCGAACCGCTGCCCGCCGAGCCCGAGGCCCAGGCCGCCCTCATCAACGCCGCGATGGAAACGCTGATCCGCCGCTGCCCCGACCAGTACCTCTGGAGCTACAACCGCTACAAGACTCCGCGCGGCGCCGCCCCGGCGCCCGGCGCAGAACCGGCGCCGCCGGCCGCTTGATCCCTTGCCGCTCCCGCCGCCCGGTCTCATTCCACGTCCATGATCGATAGAAAAACGCGCACGCTGGTTTCCCTGCTGAAATGGTTCAGCCGCATCAAGCCGTCGACGCGCCTGCGCATCGGCGCTTGCCTGGGCTGGCTTGCGCCCCGCCTGGCCAAGTCGCGCGCGCACATCGTGCGCCGCAATCTCGAACTGTGCTTTCCCGACCAGCCCGCGGCCGTGCGCGAACAATGGGTGGCCGACCACTTCCGCGCGCTGGCGCAGTCCATCGTCGACCGCGGCGTGCTCTGGTACGGCACGCCCGAAGCGATCAAGGACATGGTCACGCTGCAGGGCGCCGACCGGATCAATGCGCTGACGGCCGAGGGGCGGCCCGTGATCCTGCTTGCGCCGCACTTCATTGCGCTGGACGCCGCGGCCACCAGCTTGACCTTGGTCATCCCCAGCGCGGCCACCATGTACACGCCGCAGAGCGACCCGCACATCGACGCCGTCGTGGCCGCCGGCCGGGCGCGCTTCAACGAAGTCTTCCTGGTCAGCCGCAAGGATGGGGTGCGCGACCTGATCCGGCACCTTCGGGCCCCGCGCCCCGTCTACTACCTGCCCGACATGGACTTCGGCCGCGTGGGCTCGGTCTTCGTGCCGTTCTTCGGCGTGCCGGCCGCCACGCTCGTCGCCACGGCCCAGCTGGCCCAGAAATGGAACGCCGCTGTCCTGCCGATCGTGGGATTCTGGAATCCGGACACCGGCAAATACCACGTCGACGTGCTGCCGCCGCTCGAAGACTTTCCGGGCGACGACACGCTGGAAGCGGCCACCGCCCGCCTGAACCGCGAACTCGAATCCTGGGTGCGCCGCTGCCCCAGCCAGTATTACTGGGTCCATCGCCGCTTCAAGACGCGTCCCGAAGGCGAACCCAAGCTGTACTGATCCGCGGCGCGCGCTCGCCGCACCGCGAGAATGGGCGATAATCCGCAGATGAACTGGAACTTCACCAAAATGCACGGCGCGGGCAACGACTTCGTTGTGCTCGACGGCGTCCGTCAGACCATCGAGATGACGCCCGAGCGCGCGCGCGCCCTCGGCGACCGCCACTTCGGCATCGGCGCCGACCAGATCCTGCTGGTCGAACGCGCCACCCGGCCGGACGCCGACTTCCGCTATCGCATTTTCAATTCCGACGGCTCCGAGGTCGAACACTGCGGCAACGGCGCCCGCTGCTTCGTGCGGTTCGTGCACGAGCAAGGCCTGTCCGACCGCAATCCGCTGCGCGCCGAAATCGCCACGGGCATCCTGGTCCTGGACGAAGGCGACGACGAACAGGTCACCGTGGAAATGGGTAGCACCCGTTTCGACCCGGCCGCGCTGCCCTTCGACACCGCCGGCCTGCCTGCCGTCACGCAAGGCCAGGACACCCTCTGGGAGCTGGACCTCGACGCCCCCGCCGGGCTGCCCCGCACGGTCGTCCTGTCGGCTGTCGCGATCAGCAATCCGCACGCCGTGCAGGTCGTCGACAACGTCGACACCGCGCCCGTCGCCGTGCTGGGCCCGCTGATCGAAACCCATCCGCGCTTTGCGCGCCGCGTCAACGCCGGCTTCATGCAAGTCGTCGACCGCCACAACATCCGCCTGCGCGTCTTCGAGCGCGGCGCTGGCGAGACCCTGGCCTGCGGCACGGGCGCCTGCGCCGCGGTCGCGGCCGGCATCCGCCGCGGCCGGCTCGATTCGCCCGTGCGCGTGCAAACGCGCGGCGGCGTGCTGACCGTCGCCTGGAACGGCGAACAACTCCGCATGACCGGCCCGGCCGAATCCGTCTTCACGGGCCAGGTCGACATCGACAAGCTCGTTTTCTCCATGGCGCTGAACCGATAACTCTATGACTGATACCGCTTTCACCGCCCAGGACATCGCCGCCTTCCTGCAAGATAACCCCGGCTTCTTCGACGAACACGCCGAAGTCTTCTCCACCCTGCAGATCCCGCATCCGCACGGTTCGCGCGCCATCTCGCTGGGCGAACGCCAGATCCTCACGCTGCGCGAGCGCACCCGCGAACTCGAATGGCGCCTGAACGAACTGGTGCGCAACGCCACCGCCAACGAGACCATCGGTTCGCACGTGGCCAAGTGGTGCTGCCGCCTCTTGTCCGAATGCGATCCGCAACTGGTGCCCGGCGAAATCGCACTGGGCCTGGCCGAGCAATTCGAACTGAACCACGTGGCGCTGCGGCTCTGGAACCTGTCTGAACTGCCCGATCACGGCTACGGCGAGCCCGTGTCGGACGACGTGCGCACCTTCACCGACAGCCTGAAGACGCCGTATGTCGGCGCCGACACCGCCTTCGAAGCGGTGAACTGGCTGGACGCCAAGCCCAAGTCGCTGGCGCTGGTGCCGCTGCGCCTGGAAGCCGACGGCGCCGCCGTTGGCCTGCTGGTGCTGGGTTCCGACGACCCCGAGCGTTTCACGCCCGAAATGGGCACGACGTTCCTGGAATCCGTCGGCCAGCTTGCGTCGGCAGCCCTGCACCGGCTGAATCCGGCCTCGCCCAAGGCGTAAGCCTGCCGGGGCGGACAAGGACAACGCGATGCGCAACGCCGAGCAAGACGCCAATCCGCCCCCCCTGCCGGATCCGATGCGCGCCTGGCTGCGCCATCTGGAAACCAACCGCCGGTACTCGCCCCATACGCTGGACGGCTACGGGCGCGAACTGCAATTCTTGCGCGAACTGGCCGACAAGGCCGGCCTGCCGCTCGATAAGCTCGCCAACGGCCACATCCGCCAATTCGTGGCGCGCCTGCATGCGCAGGGCCGCGGCCCGCGCAGCCTGGCACGCACGCTGGCGGCATGGCGCGGTTTCTATCAATGGTGGGCGCCGGCCGCCGAACTGGCCGGCAATCCCGTCGCGGGCGTGCGCGCCCCCAAGGCGCCGCGCGGCCTGCCCAAGGCCTTGTCGGTCGAACAGACGCAGGCCCTCCTGGATAGCGCGCCCGCACAGGTCGCCACGGAACCGGCCGCGCTGCGCGACCAGGCCATGTTCGAACTGCTGTATTCCAGCGGACTGCGGCTGTCGGAACTGGTCGGACTGGACCTGCGCTACGAGCGCGCCGCCGATTACGAATCGCGCGGCTGGCTGAATCTGGATGACGCCGAGGTCGTGGTGCTGGGCAAGGGCGGCAAACGCCGCTCGGTGCCGGTCGGCCAGCAGGCCCTGGCCGCGCTGCGCAAGTGGATCGAGGTGCGTCCGCAACTCGCGCGGCCCGCGCCGCCGCCCGAAGACGCGGCCGCGCTTTTCCTGGGCGCGCGCGGACGCCGCATTTCGCCGCGCGTGGTGCAGTTGCAGCTTGCGCGCATCGCGCAGACGGCGGGTGTGCCCACGCATGTGCACCCCCACGTCCTGCGCCACAGTTTCGCCAGCCACGTCCTGCAATCCGCGCAAGACCTGCGCGCCGTGCAGGAGATGCTTGGCCACGCCAATATCTCGACCACGCAGATCTACACGCGGCTGGATTTTCAGCATCTGGCCAAGGCCTACGATCAGGCGCATCCGCGCGCCGGGCGCAAATCCTGAACCTTTCTGCCTGAACCTTTCTGGCGGCGCGGCTCTGCTGCCTGAACAAGCGCGGCCGCAGTTCGCAGATCGCGTCAGCCGCCCGCCGCCACCATGCCGCCCAGCAGCGTCACCCCCAGCAACAGCACCGCCATCGCCGCCAGCGCCTCGATGGCGTAGCGCAGCCACGCCGCGCCCGCGCCAGACAGGCGGCTGCCCAGGCGCGTGGCCGCGCCCCCGGCGGCGACGGCAAGGCAGGCCAGCACCGCCACCGTCAGCCCCGTGCCCAGGCCCATCGCCAGCGCCGACGCCACCCCGGCCAGAAAGAAGTTCTGCGACAGCGCGAACACCAGCACGATCAACGCCCCGCTGCAGGGCCGCAGGCCCACGGCAAAAATGGCCGACCACGCGCGGCGCCAGTTCAACGGACCGGCGACCTGTTCCGGCGCGGGCACGTGCACGTGTCCGCACCCGCAGTCGTGGCTGTGGTCATGGTCGTGGTGATGATGGTGGTTGTGCTCATGATGATGCACGTGCGCATGTACGTGCGCGTGATCCGGCGCATGCGCGTTGCCATCGTCATGCGCATGCTGTTGCCCATGCCCGCGCGCACCAGCCCGCCGCAGCAGCGGCCTCACCGCCTTGATCCACACCAGCCACACGCCCAGCAGCGTCACCAGCGCATACGACGCCAGCTCCAGCCAGCGAGTGGCCTCGTTCATCGTGGCCGCCGTGGCGTTGAACACCAGCGCCAGCACCGCCACCATCACGATTGCCACCAGCGCCTGGATCAGCGAAGACGCCAATGCCAGCAGCGCGCCGTTGCGCGCGGTCTGGCGGTTGGCCAGCACGTACGACGAGATAACCGCCTTGCCATGGCCCGGCCCCAGCGCATGAAAGACGCCGTAGGCAAACGACAGGCCGATCAGGGCCCACGCCGCGCCGCCGTCCGCCTGCCAGGCACGCACCGCGCCCGTCAGTTGCCGGTAGAAATGCGATTGCCAGACGGACACGCTGCCGAAAAAGCTGGACAGCCAACCGGGCCCGGCCACGCCGCTTCCGCTTTCCGGCACGCCAAAGGGATGCGCACCTTGCGCGGCCGCCACCGACAGCCCGCCGATCATCAACAGGACGACGGCCAGCACGCGCGCCCATCGGCCTACGGGCATCGCACCTCGATGCGGTGCGTGAGCCCCTTGGTGATGGCGAACAGTTCGTCCGGCAGGGCGTCCGGGTCGGCCGGGATTGCGGCCAGTTCCTGCATGGTTTTCCAATCCAGTTCCTTGGGCTTGCGGTAGTCGGCCTTGCAGGCCGCGCCTTGCGGGCCGCCGAGCGACACCGCGCCCTGCTCTTCAAATGCGTAGGCCACGAAATAGGTGGGGTCGTAGATATCCACTTGCGCGCCGCCCGCGCCTGGCGCAACGGGCTCGGCCAGCGGCAGCGTGAAGGACAGCGTCAGCCGCGTGGTCTTGGGATTCCAGTCGACGCGGGCATCGCGCGGCGCGCCAAACGCCGCGCTCTTGCCGTCCACGGTGACGCGCGTGAAGTAGTGCGAGATCGGCTCGCCCAGCGCCTTCATCCAGTCCTGCGCCATGCCTTTGAGCGTGTCGGCAGGCAGCGACCCGTCCTTGGCTTTTTTCAGCCCCTGCGTCGCATAGGCGCCAAACATCTCGTCGAACCGCCACACCTGCCGCACGGCGGTGATGCGGTGCGCGGCATCGACGTCGATCTGCGCGCGCGCATCGATCCACATATGCGGGTGCGCACTGGCGGCGCCCGCCGCCAGCAGCGCCGCCACGGCGCTCAGGGTTGCAAGGCCGCGGCAAGCTGGCGTGCGTTCCATTCAAACATTTCCAGGTAGGTGGCGCCCGGCTGTCCAGGCTTGGACAGGGCATCGGAGTAGAGCGTACCACCCACCTTTGCGCCGGTCTCACGCGCGATCTGCTGGACCAGTTTCGGGCTGCTGATGTTCTCGACGAACACCGCCGGCACCTTGTCTCGCCGCACCTGTTCGATGATCGCCGCCACCTCGCGCGCGGACGGCTCGGCGTCCGTCGACACGCCCATCGCGGGGATGAACGTCACGCCATAGGCGTCGCCGAAATAGCCGAACGCATCGTGCGAGGTGACAACCTTGCGGCGCTCCGCGCCGATGGCAGCAAAGGTCTTGCGCAGGCTGGCATCCAGCGCCTGCAGCTTGGCGATGTACGCGTCGGCGCGCTGGCGGTAGGCCTGCGCATGCGCGGGATCCGCGGCAGCCAGACCGTCGGCCACGTTGCGCGCGTAGATCACGCCATTCGCCAGGCTTTGCCAGGCATGCGGATCGGCGTCGCCATGGCGATGGTGATGGCCGGGCTTGTGGTCGTGGTCGTGGTCGTGGTCGTGGTCGTGGTCGTGATCATCGTGCCCGTGCGTGTGATCGTCCTTGTGGTCGTCCTTGTGATCGTGGTCATGCCCGTCGCCCTGTCCCGCGAACTTGCGCGGCGTAACGCCCGTGGACGCCGTCACCGTCTGCCCGGCGAACCCGGACGCCTTCGTCAGCTTGGGCAGCCAGGTCTCGAAGTCCAGGCCGTTCACCACCAGCACGCGCGCGTCGGCCAGCTTCTTCGCGTCGCTGGGCGTGGGTTCGTACCCATGCGCGTCGCCGTCAGGCCCGACCAGCGTCGTCAGGCTGATGTCGGCGCCGCCCACTTCCCGCACGATGTCGCCCAGGATGGAAAAGCTGGCCACGACCTTCAGAGGCTCGGCCGCCTGCGCGGTCCCCAGGACGGCCGACAGGCAGACGCCCGCCATGGCCAGCAGTGCACGGCGGCGCGCCGGCAGAATCGAACGCATGGTCAATCTCCTTATGTAGTCTCAGGCAAGGCGCACCCGGCGCGTTGCCCGCAGCAGCCCGCCTTGCGGTCCGCCCATGATGGAAAACAGATAGCAGGCGCCGGCCGCCAGGATGATCGCGGGCGAGGCCGGCACGTCGAAGTGATAGGAGACCAGCAGCCCGGCCACGGAAGACGCCACGCCGATCGCCGCCGACAGCGGAATCTGGCGGGCCGCGCTGCGCACCCAGAACCGCGCCGCGGCGGCCGGCAGCATCATGATGCCCACCACCATCAGCGTGCCCAGCACCTGAAAACCCGCCACCAGGTTCACCACGACCAGCACCAGAAAGCCCATGTGCACCACGCCGCCCATCCCGCCGCTGGCGCGCAGGAATCCCGGGTCCAGGCATTCGGCGACCAGCAGCCGGTAGATGGCCGCCAGCACAAGCAGGGTCACGCTGGCCGTGGCGGTCACCAGCAGCAAGGCCGCATCGTCCAGGCCCAGCACCGTGCCGAACAGCACATGCAGCAGATCCATGTTGGAGCCGCGCAGCGACACCAGCAGCACGCCCAGCCCCAGCGATATCAGATAGAAGGCGGCAAAGCTCGCGTCTTCGCGCAGCGGCGTCAGCCGGGCCACCAGCCCGGCCAGCAATGCCACGGCCAGGCCGGTAGCGATGCCGCCCGCCATCATCGCGCCCAGCGACAGGCCGGCCATCAGAAAGCCGACGGCCACGCCCGGCAGGATGGCGTGCGACATCGCGTCGCCCATCAGGCTCATGCGCCGCAGCACCAGAAAGACACCCAAGGGCGCCGCGCCCAGCGACAGCGCGCAGGCCCCGGCCAGTGCGCGCCGCATGAAGCCGTAGTCCAGGAACGGCGACACCACCCACTCCACGAGCGTCATGCCCAGACTCCCGCATGGCGCTGGCGCGCCGCCTTCAGATGCGCCTCGCTCAACGTTGCCGCGGTGTCGCCCCAGGCCACCACCGAGCCGGACAACAGCAGGCTTTCCGGAAAATGATCACGCACCAGATCCAGGTCGTGCAGCACCGCGATCACCGTGCGGCCCTGTCCATGCAAGCCGCACAGCAGCGCCATCAGTTCCTCGGCGGTGTGGCTGTCCACCGCCGCGAAGGGTTCGTCCAGCAGCAGCACCGGCGCGTCCTGCACCAGCATCCGCGCAAACAGGGCGCGCTGCATCTGCCCGCCCGACAGCGTATCCACGCCGCGGCCAGCGGCATCGGCCAGGCCCACGGTTTCCAAGGCGTGCATGCAGCGGTCCAGCTCGTCGTTGCGGAACGCGCGCCATGCGCCGACCCGGCGCCACGCCCCCATGGCCGCCAGGTCCAGCACCGTCGTCGGAAACGACCGGTCCAGTTCCGCCGCCTGAGGCAGCCACGCCAGCGCCGAACGTCCCGCGCCCTGAATACGCACGCTGCCCGTCATCGGACGCAGCACGCCCATGATGCCCTTGATGAGCGTCGACTTGCCCGCGCCGTTGGGTCCGACCACGGCCGTCATGCCGCCGGGCGCGAAACTGCCCGACACCGCGCGCAACGCCGGACGCCCATGCCAGCCGAACGATGCGTCGGCCAGCTCGACCGTGACAGGCGCCGCCTTCATCGCGGCCACCAGTCGAGCGCCCAGCCGGTCAGCGCCCACAAAGCGGCCGCGGCAACCAGCGCACCCGCCATGCGGCGCCAGGCGGAAACGAGAAACGCGGATCGGGACGGCGCGCCCCGGCCGGGCGCGGCGCCGGGCCGCGCGGGCAGGAGCGTGAAGTGGGACATGGCAGGCAACAACGGAAAGCGGCGAAGGATTTTTATTATGTTATATCATAACTAAACCATGATGGCGTCAGGGCCGGTTACCGCGCGCGGGGGTTTTCTGCTACCTTCCAGGCATCTCGCGCGCGCGTCGCGCGCGCTTCCCATTCAGATAAAGCCCGCCATGTCCGCTCCATCCCGTCCACCCCGCAACGACAGCGTTGGCGCTCAGCTCAGCGTCGCCGAAACGCTGTGCGCGCAGCGTGGACGCCGTCTTACCCCCATCCGCCGCAAGGTCCTCGAACTGCTGCTGCGCCATGGCCGCAGCCTGAAGGCCTACGAGCTGCTGGACGCCATGCGCGCCGTCCATCCGGGCGCAGCGCCCCCCACGGTGTACCGCGCCCTGGACTTCCTGATGGACGAAGGCCTGATTCACCGCCTGGACGCCGTCAACGCCTGGAGCGCCTGCCACGACGCCGGCGGCGCGCCGCACGACCTGCTCGTCGTCTGTACCGGTTGCGGCGCGGTCGCAGAAGTCTCCGACCCGGCCATGAGCCGCCAGCTGGCCGAACGCGTCGCCCAGACGGGCTACGCGCTGGCCACGCACGAAACCGAGATCCGCGCGCTGTGCCCGCAGTGCCAGAAGACGCAACCGGCCGACGCGGGTCACCACCACCATCACCACTGATTGGGGGATATCCCCCGGGGCGTTTCATCCTTTGGATGCGCCCGTCCGGCCGAGCCGTTCCGGGCCCGCCCGCCCCCCGCCGCCGGCGCTCCCTTGAAATCCGGCAAACCGCCCCAAAATAGAGGTATCGCCCGATACTTGACGGCGTTCGGCTGCCATCTGGCGGCCACGGCCCCCCGGGTTGGCCCGGG
This sequence comes from Achromobacter sp. 1012554356, assembly GCF_059760815.1. Classification (NCBI taxonomy): domain Bacteria; kingdom Pseudomonadati; phylum Pseudomonadota; class Betaproteobacteria; order Burkholderiales; family Alcaligenaceae; genus Achromobacter; species Achromobacter sp. 1012554356. The sequence continues at coordinate 63,137 of NZ_JCBANC010000034.1, forward strand.
GTTTGCCCCCTGCCCCCGACTGTGCTGTAATCCTGCGTCCGGCCGCTATCGGTGGCTATCGCAGCCTGTGGCAGACATCAATCGGCAGGGACTGAAAACCCCGTCAGGCGCTGTGTTTCACGCCCTGACATCACGCTAGCAGCTTCGCCATGAACACCCCGCGCAGTTTGGACAAAATGGTTCCCGTCACCATCCTCACCGGCTTCCTCGGTGCGGGCAAGACCACCCTGCTCAAACGCATCCTGACCGAATTCCATGGCCGCCGCGTCGCCGTCATCGAAAACGAGTTCGGACCCGAAAGCATCGACAACGACCTGCTCGTGCAGGACAGCGACGAAGAAATCATCGAGCTGTCCAACGGTTGCGTCTGCTGCACGGTGCGCGGCGACCTGATGCGCACGCTGTCCGAGCTGCGCGCCAAGCGCGAAGCCGGCGAACTGACTTTTGAACGCGTCATCCTTGAAACCACCGGCATGGCCAACCCCGGCCCCGTATGCCAGACGTTCTTCATGGATGACGACATCGCCGAATACTACCGCCTGGACGCGGTGGTCACCGTGGTCGATGCCAAGCACGGCATGGCCACGCTCGACGAACAACCCGAAGCCCAGAAGCAGGTCGGTTTTGCCGACCGCATCCTGATCTCGAAGAAAGACCTGGTCAACGAAGTCGACTACGAAGCGCTGCGCCACCGCCTGGTTCACATGAACCCGCGTGCGCCGATCACCGCCGTCAATTTCGGCGACGTCGACCTCAAGTCCATCATCGACATCAGCGGCTTCAACCTGAATTCCATTCTGGACATCGACCCGGAGTTCCTGGCCGATGAGCATCCGGACGCCGCGCACAATCATGCCCACGGGCACGATCACGGCCATGGCCATGGCCATGGCCATGACCACGATCACGATCACGATCATGACCACGACGGCGACTGCGGCGCGCACTGCAATCATGCCCATCATCACCACCCCAAGCACGACGACGAAATCGGCGCGTTCGTGTTCCGTTCCAACAAGCCGTTCGATCCCGCGCGCCTTGAGGAATTCCTGGGCGGCGTCGTGCAGGTCTATGGCCCCGACCTGATGCGCTACAAGGGCATCCTGTACATGAAGGGCATCAACCGCCGCATGTTGTTCCAGGGTGTGCACATGATGATGGGCGCCGAACCCGGCAAGCCGTGGACCGCGGCCGAGAAACCGTCCACCAAGATGGTGTTCATCGGACGAAAGCTGCCCCAGGAGATTTTTACCCGGGGCTTGGAGCAGTGCCTGGCGGGGTAATCCCCATTCCTGCGTGACGCGATGCGACGAAGGCAGTACTGTGAGGTACGAATAGCGTAGGCAACAAATAACACGGACCGGGACGGACGCCCGCGCCAGGATCGATTCATAGTGGAGTGTTTACATGGCTACCAAGGCAGCAACCAAAAAATCAAGTAAGTCGACGAGCGATACGGCGATTGATCTGCCCAGCGAGAAGGAATTGCTGGCCATGCCCGAGTCGGACTACATGAACGACCGCCAACTGGCGTTCTTCAAGGAACGGCTCAAACAACTCGAGCAAGACATTCTGGCCAACGCCGGCGAGACCACCGAGCATCTGCGTGAAACGCAATTCGTGCCGGATCCCGCCGACCGCGCCACCATCGAGGAAGAGCACGCCCTGGAACTGCGCACCCGCGACCGCGAGCGCAAGCTGCTGAAGAAGGTGCAGCAGTCCATCGCCCGCATCGACAGCGGCGAATACGGCTGGTGTGAAGAAACGGGCGAGCCCATCGGCATCCCCCGCCTGCTCGCCCGCCCCACGGCCACCCTGTCGCTCGAAGCGCAGGAACGCCGTGAAATGCGTCAAAAGCTGTACGGCGACTGATCCGTCCCGCATTCGCTCCGCCCCTGAAAGGCCATGCCGGTTAGCCGCATGGCCTTTTTTCTACTTGATATCCCCGCGACTGCCCCCAGCTAAATCTTTCAACGGAAGGAACGCATGGAACAATTTCACGCCACCACCATCGTGTGTGTGCGCCGCGGCAACCGCGTCGCGCTGGGCGGCGATGGCCAGGTCACCCTGGGCAACATCGTCATCAAGGGCACTGCCCGCAAGATTCGCCGCCTGTACCACGACAAGATTCTCGCTGGCTTTGCCGGCGCCACCGCCGATGCGTTCACGCTGCAGGAGCGCTTCGAAGCCAAGCTCGAAAAGCACCAGGGCAACCTGATGCGCGCCGCGGTCGAACTGACCCGCGACTGGCGTACCGACCGCGTCCTGCGCCGCCTGGAAGCCATGCTGATCGTGGCCGACGCCGAGCACACGCTGGTGCTCACCGGCAACGGCGACGTCCTGGAACCCGAGCACGGCCTGGCCGCCATCGGCTCCGGCGGCGCTTATGCCCAGTCGGCCGCGCTGGCGCTGCTGCGCAACACCGACCTGCCGCCCGAAAAGATCATCAAGCAATCGCTCGAGATCGCCGGCGACCTGTGCATCTACACCAACCAGAACCACGTCATCGAAACGCTGGGCGACTGACGCCTGCCGCGCCGCGCAACCTGCGCCGCGGCGGG
>NZ_JCBANC010000035.1:0-64988 GCF_059760815.1 Achromobacter sp. 1012554356
GTTCGCATGCTGGCCGACGGCTCCGCGCTGTGGACCAAGGAACTCGGCCTTGAACTGGACCTCGTCCAGCGCGGCATGGGCGTGCGCTCGCAGCGCTGGCGGAAAAACAGAAACCTGCGAGGATCAGGCTTGCGAGAGCATGGTGGCCGCGTCGCTGACTTCAAACTTGCCAGCGGCTTCCACGTTCAGTTGCTTCACAACACCGTCGACGATCAGGGCGGAGTAGCGCTGCGAGCGCACGCCCATGCCGCGCTGGACGAGGTCCAGTTCAAGGCCGAGTTCCTTGGTCCACAGCGCGGAGCCGTCGGCCAGCATGCGAACCTTGCCGTCGGTCTTCTGTTCGCGTCCCCAGGCGCCCATGACGAAGGCGTCGTTGACGGACACGCACCAGATTTCGTCGATGCCCTTGGCCTTGAGGGCAGCGGCCTGTTCGACGTAGCCGGGCAGATGCTTGGCCGAGCAGGTGGGCGTGAAGGCGCCCGGCACGGCAAACAGCGCAATGGTCTTGCCGCGGGTCAGGTCGGCCACCTGAAACGCGTTGGGGCCGAGCGAGCAGCCAGCGGTTTCAGTTTCGATGAATTCGGTCAACGTGCCATCGGGCACGCGATCGCCGACTTTGATCGTCATGTAGATCTCCAGAATGAAAGGGGGCAATGCATTGAGGCAGGAGCGCCTCACAGCCCCCATCATAGTTCGAGCGAGGCCGGCTTGCTGCCTTTGGCGGAAGGCGAAAAGAAGATGAACAGTTCGAAACGACTCCACACGGCGAGTACACGGGGTGGAAACGCGCGGTTGCCATAATGCCGTGTTAGATATCGCCCGCTGCGGCCGCGAGAGACCGAACACTGTGGCGGGTCTCACCAGGAGACTTTCGATGCGCAAATTCCTGACCGGGCTGGCATTGACGCTGGCCGCTGCTGCCCCGGCGTGGGCGGCCCCCGATGCTGCGGAGCAGGCTCAATACGACTCCTTCGTTATCGCCGCTGGCGCTTCCAACGGCGCGGCGCGTTCGTGCGGGGCTTCAGAGCCTGATCTGGCGCAGCATCAGGAGACGGCTCGCAAGAATCTGACGCGGTATGCCGAGGAATATGGATTTCCAACGGGCAGCTTCGATGCGGCGTTTGCCAAAGGGCAGGCCGACGGGAAGACGATGATGGAAGAGATGAAGCGGTCTGGTGTGGATGGGTGCCGGGGTGTGCTGGGCGGGTTTCAGAGCGAGCGGGTGATGAAGTACGAGGATATGAAGCGGGCGCTGGCGGAGGTGAGTGATGGGCTGCCGGGGGAGAAGGCTCGGTAATTCCTTGAAAGCCTGGGATCCTGGTTTGGATGATTTGAGTTCTTTCGACGCCCGGCACGCCGGTCATCGGGGCGGGTTGGGTTCTTCTGATTCTTGCCCACCGTGGGGGCTGACCGAAGGTCTTGCGGTGCCCGCCCCCGGTCGGCCGCGCGGGCGGCCTTCGGGGGCTTACGCAGAGTCTTGTATCGGAGTACTGCCGCTGCGCGTCTAGGGGCCTTCCCGTGGGCTTGGGTCTTTTACAACCCGTTCTGCTTGAACCAGTCCAGCATTCGCGTCCACGCCTGTTCGGCTTCAGCCTTGCGGTACGACGGCCGGTAATCCGCGTGGAACGCGTGGCCCGCTTCGGGGTAGATGTCGATGCGGGAGGCCTTGGCGGCGGCGGAGCCCTTGGCGAGTTCGACGCGCATGCGGTCGACGTCGGCCTGGGAGATGCCGGCGTCCTTGCCGCCGTAGGCACCGAGGACCGGGGCCTTCAGGTCGTTGACGATGACCAGCGCCGACTTGGGTTTGAGTTCGGTCGGGTCGCCCGCCAGTTGGCCGTACCAGGCGGCGCCGGCCTTGAGTTTGGGGTTGTGGGCGGCGTAGAGCCAGACCTGGCGGCCGCCCCAGCAGAAGCCCAGGATGCCAAGACGGTCGGGATTGCCGCCGTTGGCGGCGGCCCAGGCGGCAGTGGCGTCCAGGTCGGCGATGACCTGTTTGTCCGGGACCTTGCTGACGATCTCGGCCTGCAGTTTGGGGATTTCGGTGTACTTGGACGGGTCGCCCTGGCGCGCATAGAGTTCCGGCGCGATGGCGAGGTAACCCTGATGCGCCAGGCGTCGGCAGACGTCCTGGATGTATTCGTGCACGCCGAAGATTTCCTGGACCACGATGATCGTGGGCAGATTCTTCTTGCCATCCGGCGCGGCGCGGAAGGCCGGGATCTTGCCATCGGAGGTGGGGATTTCGATCTTGCCGGCCACGAGGCCCTTGGCGTCCGTGGTGATGACGGTTTGCGCCGCCACCGGGCCTGCCGCCAGCGAGAAACCCGCCGCCGCAGTGGTGGCGAGGAACCCTCGGCGGTCCAGCCGCAAGGGCGGGAGCAGGCTGTCGAAGTGCGCGTCGTCCTGGTCTTTCATCGAAAATCTCCTGGTAAAAGACGGGCACGGAGGGACGCGCCTAGCGTCCCTGCCTGAGCCCGCCGAGTTCACTTCAGGGAGAAGTCCACGCGTGAGGGTTGTCCCTCGTCCTTGATGCCATCGGCGTCCAGCTGCGGCGCAACGATGAACACGCGATCCGCGAGTCCTTCCTGGGCTTGCAACTTCTCATAAACAGCCTGCGCGCGGGCATCGGCCAATTGGCGCAGTTGCTCCTCGCCGACCGGGGCCGCCGCGCGCAGCATCGCTTCCATCTCAGCGGCCGGGATGGATTTGGCCATGCCGATGAAGTTGCGCGGTTTGTCCTTGAGGTCTGCGTCATCGTAGACGGCTTCGAGGTACTTGGCACGTTCCGCGTTGGAGACCGTGACGCCCTTCGGGTCGGGCTTCTTGCCGCGCGGCGCGACGTCGGCGGCCTTGGCGGCGCGGATCTTGGCGTCGACCCAGGCCTGGCGCAGGCCTTCGGTGTCGGTCTTGGGGTCTGCACGGCCGCTGATGTCCATCTTGAGGGCCGGGCGGTCGGTGAGCGCCTTGGTGAGCGTGTCGATGCGCTGGAGGGTGTCGTCGGTGAGGACGACGCTGCCGGGCGCGAATTCGACATAGGACAGCTCTTCGCCGCCGCCGAACGCGGAAGCGAGCAGGCTGAAGGGCGAGGTCACGGCCTTGACCACCAGATTCATCAGCACGCGCACGACGATGCCGCCGACCGAGAACTCGGGGTCGTCGAGCGAGCCGGCGATGGGCAGCCGGATGTCGATGTTGCCGCGCGAGTCCTTGAGCAGCGCCACGGCGAGCAGCACGGGCAGCTTGGTGGCGTCGGGGCTGTTGGTCTTGTCGCCGAAGGTGAGCTGGTTGAGCACGACGTGGTTGGTGGCCTGCAACGCACGGTTCTTGATCTTGTATTCCAGGTCGACCGAGAGCTTGCCGCGCTTGATGGGATAGCCGACGTACTTGGCCGAATAGGTGTTGAAGCGCGGCAGGTCGACGCCCTTGGCGGAGGCCTTCAGGTCCAAGGAGAGGTATTGGGCGAAAGGCTGCACGACGCCGCTGATGGAGAGCGGCGCCGTGGTGTACACCCGTCCCGTGACCTTGACCTTGGCGGGCTGGGGATTGGTGGAGGAGACGGCGGTGATACCGCCTTCGATGTTGGACAGTTCGGCGACGTAGTTGGGCTTGACGAAGCGGTCGGTGAAGGTCATGCGGCCGCGTGTCAGCGTGACGCTGTTGACCGAGATGTCGGGCATGGCGCTCGCCCCGCGGCCCTTGCCAGAGGAAGTGGACGCTGCGGCAGCCGGCGGCGCGGCCGGCGTATCGGCGCTGCGTCCGGGGGTCTGCGTGTCCTGCGTGATGGAGCCGCCGGCCTGTCCGGGCGCGGCCACCAGATCCATGACGTTGAGCCGTCCTTGCGCATTGAGCAGAATGCGGCCGTAGAAGTCTTCGAGGACGATGTCGCCCAGTTTGGCGCCGATCTTCTCGCCCGCCACGGAGATGTCCATGCCGGTGAAGCCCAGGCGCTTCCAATTCAGGAAGTCGTCCTTGTTGACGCGATCCTGCAAATCCAGGTCGGTGACGTCGACGGCGCCCTTCCAGACGGCCTTCATCGGCGCGTTGCCGGCGGCGGCGGTGAATTCGGCGTTGCCCTTGGCGCCCAGCGTGACGGCGCGGACGGTGGCGTTCAGGCTGGAGGCGAAGTACGGCGCAAAGCTGGCGACGTTCAGGCCGGACAGGTCGACGGCGGTCTTGAGCGTGAGCGGCTGCGGCGTGAAGACGCCTTTGAGATCCAGCTTGCCTTCGCCCTGGACGCCCGCGGCGGCCACCGTGAAGTTGCTGGGGCCGGGCCCGAGGGCGAGGCGGTCGGCGGTGATTCGCAACGACTGCATCGCGACGTCCAGCGCGGGCTTGAGCGATTCGTCGCGCGCCTTGAACTGGGTCAGGTCGGCCTGGACGGCCGTGGCGGACGCGTCGATCGCACCGCCCTTTTCACGTACATGGAGCTGCGCGGTGGCGCCCAGCCGGCCATCGAGCAGGCTGATGGGCGCGGCGCTGCGTAGGGCCGGCGCCAGCGGCGCCAGCGCGACGTTGCCCAGGCGCACGTTCATGTCGAGCGACAGCGGCTTGATGAGCAGCGGCCCTTTGGCGCGCAGCCAGCCGCCGTCGGCGCTGTTGTCCATGGTCAGCCACAGGTTGATGGGCCGGTCCGGCTGCTGCGGCAGCTCGACGCCTTCGACAGTGGCGGCCAGGCCGGTCATCACGTAGTCGAGCTTGCTGACCGCGTCGGTGACGTAGACCTCGCCTTCGTGCAGGTTGAAGGCATCGAGGGTGACCTTCCATTCGGTGGGCGCGGCGGCCGGGTCAGCGGGTGGTTGCGTGTCCGGTGATTGTCCGGCGGGCGCTTGTCCCGCGGGCGCTTGCGCCGTTGAGGCCGTGCCCGCGTCAGCCTTGGCGGCGGGGGCTGGCGTCGAAGCCGATGACGTAGCCGAAGACTGTGCTTCGGGCGCAGCCGGCGTCCCGCTCGCGGCTAGTGGTTTCAAGCCGCTGGCCTTGCGCATTTCATCGCGAACGGGCGTCGCCGTCGGCTCCACGCCGCCCAGCGCCTTCAGCCCGGCGACAACATCCTGCCAGTTCAGATGTTCATTGGCATGACGCCGCACGTGAATCTGCGGCGCCCACAGCCCGACCTCGCCAATGTAGACCTGTCGCGCGATGGGCTCCAGTTCCAGCCGGCTGACGGTCAACGCGCTCCACGCGGCCAGATTGCCGCCGGACGGATCCCGCACGTCCAGGCGGCGCAAGCCCAGGTCGCCGACCACGCGGATCTTGGGCGGCGCGTCCTTGGGCTGCTCGAAAACGACCTGCAGGTTCGAATCGAGCAGCGCGCTCTCGACCTTGAACGGCAGCGGCATGGGCCAGACGTCGGCCCATTTTTCGAGCTGCAGGCCATCGAAGGCGACGCGCAGCGTGGACGAGGGCACCACGTCGAACGGACGCGCCACGCCGGTCAGGTCGAAGGGACTGCCGTTGATGCGCAGATGCAGGCGCGGCTGCACGTCGATGTCGGTGGCGTAGCCGAAGGTCGAGATAAACGGGATGCCGATGGTGAATTCGTCCACGACCTGCTTGCGGCCGGTGACCTTGTCGTCCAGCGTGATCGTGCCGTTCTCGATCACCATGTTGTTGAGCGAGAACCGCGGCAGGCCTTCGTCCGGTTTGGGCGGCTCGTCCGGCTTGGCGGCGGCCAATTCGGCGACGCGTTGTTCTATGTCAGAGAAATTGAAGCGCAGGACGTCTTCGCGGACGATGGCAATGTTAGGCTGCCGCAGCGTCAGACGATCGACCACCGGCGCAAACCAGAACAGCGATGTCCACGATGCGCTGGCATCCAGTTCGGCCAAGGTCAGCAGCGGTGTCTGCGCGCCAGGTTGCGCCACGGCCAGGTCTTGCGCGCGGACGGTCAGCGTGAAGGGATTGAACGTGATCTTGCCGACGGAAACGTCGCGCCCGATCATCTTCGAGACATCGTCGGTCAGGACGCCGTGCAGCACCTTCGGCACTTGCCAGGCGGCAACGCCAAACAGAATCAGCACGAACGCCACAATACCCAGGAGAATCTTGCCGGCGCGTCGGGTGAACCGTAGCTTGGGCATCCGCACGGGCATTGAAAGTCTCCTGATACATATTGAAGGCGATCCAACCTTCCACTGACTGCAGGCGCGATTATCGCGCCCCCTTTAACGCTCGTCTATCATAGGCGGAACAGCGGACCCTGCCGGCCTGCCCGGCCCCGCTCTTTTCATTCATTAACAATTCTTGATCCCGATTTCCATGTCCGAGACCACCCCCACCTTGAGTCACCTGGACGAAGCCGGCCAGGTCCGCATGGTCGACGTCATCGCCAAGACGGATACCGAGCGCGTGGCGATCGCCGCCGCCACCATCCGCATGAACGCCGTGGCCTATGGCCTCCTGACCCAGCCGGGCCAGGGCAAGGGAGAGGTGCTGAACACGGCGCGCGTGGCCGCGATTCTGGCCGCCAAGCGCTGCGCCGACATGATCCCCCTGTGCCACAGCCTGCCACTGTCCTTTGTCGGTGTGGAATTCTCGCTGGACGACGCCGAGCATCGCATCGACATCCTGTCCACCTGCCGCACCAGCTACAAGACGGGCGTCGAAATGGAAGCCATGATGGCGTGCAGCGTTGCTGCGCTGACCATCTACGACATGTGCAAGGCGGCCGACAAAGGCATCGTGATCGAACAAGTTCGTCTTAAGTACAAGGCGGGAGGTAAAAGTGGTGAATGGCGCAACGATTAATCTGCTGTACTTCGCGCGCGTGGCCGAACTGGTCGGCAAGCGCACCGAAATCTGGCCCGTGCAGGGCGAATCCACCGGCGCGCAACTGCTGGCCGCGCTGGGCGAACGCTATCCCCAGCTGGAACCGGCCACACGCCTGAAGCTGGCCATCAACCAGACACACGCCAAGCCCACCGCCCCGATCCGCGCCGGCGACGAAGTCGCGGTATTCGAGCCGGTCACGGGGGGCTGACGCCATGATCCGCGTCCAGGAAGCCGACTTCGACGGCGCTTCGCTCACCGCCGCGCTGCGGGAATCCGCCGGTCCCGGGGTGGGCGGCATCGTGACCTTCGTGGGCTATGTACGCGACTACGCGCCGGACACGCCCACCGACACGCTCTATCTTGAACACTATCCGGGCATGTGCGAGCGCGAGCTCGAAGACATCGCCGCCACGGCCCGCGCGCGCTGGAATCTGGCCGGCACGGTCATCGTGCACCGCGTGGGCGCGCTGCACCGCAATGCGCAGATCGTGTTCGTGGCGGCGGCCAGCGCCCATCGCGGCGACGCCTTCCGCGGCTGCGAATACATCATTGACGCGCTCAAGACGCGCGCGCCCTTCTGGAAGCGCGAAACCCTGGCGGGCGGCGACAGCTTCTGGGTGGAACAGCGCCAATCCGACCAGGACCGCACGGATGCCTGGGACGAAGACACTGCCGACAAAAAGGAAAATCCATGAGCGAAGCCATTCCGATCCCGTTGGGCTGCGGCGTACTGACGATCAGCGACACTCGCAGCGCCGGCGATGACACGTCTGGCAACCTGTTGGCGCACAGCCTGGCGCAAGCCGGCCACCAGTGCGTCCGGCGCGACATCGTGCGCGATGACATCTATCAGATCCGCCGCATCATCAGCGACTGGATCGCCGACCCCGAAGTGCAGGTCATTCTGACCACCGGCGGCACTGGCTTCTCGCATCGCGACCACACGCCGCAGGCCATCATGCCGCTGCTGGACCGCGAGATCCCTGGCTTTGGCGAACTCTTCCGCCAGATTTCCTACACCGAGATTGGCAGCTCCACGATCCAGTCGCGCGCGTTCGCGGGGTCGGCCAACCAGACGCTGATCTTCTGCCTGCCGGGCTCTAACAATGCGTGCGAGACCGCCTGGACCAAGATTCTGCGCGAGCAGCTCGACAGCGGCCATGGCCCCTGCAATTTCGCCTCACAGTTCAAGAACCGCGAAGAAGAAGCCTGACCCATGCTGGATTTCGATCAAGCCCAGACCCTGCTGGCCAACGCCGGCGCCCCCCTCCAACGCATCGAGCACGTCGACCTGGCGCAGGCCAGCGGCCGCGTGCTCGCCAGCCATCTTGACGCCACGGTGGACATTCCGCCGGCCGACAACAGCGCCATGGACGGCTACGCGCTGCGCCTGGCCGACTGGAGTCCCGAGGCCCGCCTGCCCATCCAGCAGCGCTGCTACGCGGGCGACGTGCCCAAGCCCCTGAAGCCCGGCAACGCCATCCGCCTCTTTACGGGCAGCGTGATTCCGGCGGGCGCCGACGTGGTCGTCATGCAGGAAGACACGACCGAAGCCGACAACCACGTGCAGATTTCGCGCGAACCCCGGCCGGGCCAGCACATCCGCCGCCGCGGCGAAGACACGATGGCCGGCGCCGCGCTGCTGCCGGCGGGCACGCTGCTGCAGGCCGCGCACGTTGCACTGCTGGCCTCGCAGGGCATGGCCACCGTGCCCGTCTACGGCCAGTTGCGCGTCGGCATCCTGACCACCGGCGACGAACTCGTCCTGCCGGGCCAGCCGCGCGCCACGGAACAGATCTACAACTCCAACGGCCCGATGCTGGCGGCGATGGTGCGCGGCATGAGCGCCCTGCCCGTCCACGTGCTGCACGCGCGCGACACCGAGGCCGACCTGCAGGCCGCCTTCAAGACCCTGCTGGCCGATTGCGATCTGGTCCTGAGCGTGGGCGGCGTGTCGGTGGGCGAGCGCGATCTGGTCAAGCCCGCGCTGGCCGCGCTGGGCGGCGAGCTGTCGCTGTGGAAGGTGCGCATGAAGCCCGGCAAGCCGGTGGCGCTGGCGCAGATCGACGGCAAGCCCGTGGTCAGCCTGCCCGGCAATCCAGTGTCGGCCTATGCCGTGTTCGCCACGCTGGTAACGCCGCTGATGCGCCGCATGCAGGGCCGCGAGGACATCTTCCCGCCGGTAAGCCAATTGCCGCTGCGCACCGCGCAGCCGCGCCAGGATGGCCGCGAGGAATTCCTGCGCGTGCAATGCCGCGTGGCGGACGAAGGCGGCAGCGAGCTCGTGCCGTACGGTCATCAGGGGTCGGGCGTGATCAGCTCATTGCCGTGGTCCACGGGTCTTGCGCGCCTGCCAGCGGACGTGCTGGTGCAGGACAGGGACACGGTCGCTTACTACGACCTGCGTCACTGGCTGGCGTAGCGTTCAGCCAGCGCCAGCTCTTCTGGCGTGTTGACGTTCATGAAGGCATGCGGCGGCGCATCGTCGAACACCGCTTCGACCGCGCCCGCCCTTGCCTGCCACAGCCCGACCTTGCGATCGCCGCCCCGCAAGTAGGCCAGCAATTCAGGTAGCAATGCCGTGCGCAGCGCCATGCAGGCGGAATGCCGTTGGCCTTGGGCGACGGCGTAAGCCATCGGCGCACTGGCCGCCCGCGCCGCGCCGATCAGGCGGCTTGCCAAGTCGGCGGGCACGAACGGGGTGTCGCACGGTGAGACAACCAGCCATTGCGGCGTGGCGGTATCTTGCACAGAAACCGCCGACAACGCCGCCGCGATGCCCATCAATGGGCCTTGCCATTCGCCCAGTTCAGGCGCGCCGTCCGCAACAACCTCGCCGTATTGCGCATACACCGACGCGTGCCGGTTCGCGCTGATGATCAAGCGTCCAACCTGCGGCGCCAGGCAACGTGCCACATGCGCCACCATCGGTTCGCCGCGCAAGACGACCAGCCCTTTGTCCTGCCCGTTCATGCGGGTGCCCTGGCCGCCGGCCAGGATCAACCCGGCGACAGCACCACGTGCCAATGAAGATTCAACCACCGATGTAGCTCATCTCGATCTTGCGCGACGGATCCGCCATGTTCCGGCCGCGCAGCTCGGAATAGTTGTCGCCGCGCGCGGACCATATGCCCGCCAGGATTCGCGCCAGTTCTTCGTCCGTCGCGCCGTCGCGCAACGGGGCGCGCAGGTCGTGGCCTTCGTGGGCGAAGAGGCACATATAGAGCTTGCCTTCGGGCGACAGGCGCGCGCGCGTACAGCCTCCGCAGAACGCGTGCGTGACGCTGGAGATGACGCCGATCTCGCCGCCGCCGTCCACATAGCGCCAGCGTTCGGCCACGCGGCCCATTTCCACAGACTCCACGGGTTCCAGCGGATGCACGGCGCCGATGCGGTCCAGCACTTCGCGCGACGGCACGACTTCGTCGAGGTTCCAGCCGTTGCTGTTGCCCACGTCCATGTATTCGATGAAGCGCAATATGTGGCCGCTGTGGCGGAAGCGCTCGGCCATGGGCAGGATCTGCCCGTCGTTCAGCCCCTTGCGCACCACCATGTTGACCTTGACGGGCGCAAGACCCGCGTCCGCCGCGGCATCGATGCCGCGCAGCACGTCGTCCGGCGTGAAGCCGCTGTCGCTCATGCCCTGGAACATGGCCGCATCCAGCGCATCCAGGCTGACCGTCACGCGCGTGAGCCCGGCGCTTTTCAGCGCGGCGGCCTTGCGCGCAAGCACGCTGCCGTTGGTGGTGAGCGTCAGGTCCAGCGGCCGGCCCTGCGGCGTGCGCAGGTCGGCCAGCATGCCGACCAGGTTTTCGATGTGCTTGCGCAGTAGCGGCTCGCCGCCGGTGAGGCGGATTTTTTCGACGCCCAACTGCGTGAAGATGCCGGCCAGCCGGCTGATTTCTTCGAAGGACAGTAGCGCCGAATGCGGCATGAAGCTGTAGCTGCTGTCGAAGACCTCGCGCGGCATGCAATACGTGCAGCGGAAGTTACAGCGGTCGGTGACGGAAATGCGCAGGTCACGCAGCGGACGCGCGCGCTGGTCCAGCGCGGGCTGCCCGGGCGGCGGCAGTTCCCCGGGCGCCACGGAAAGCGGTGCGCCGCGGCGATCGGCAAGGAAAATCACTTTGCTCATTGGCACATCATATCCCGGCGGATCGCGGCGCGCGTTCACGGGGAAAAGCCTCTTCCAAAGTCAGCAGCCGGCCCGTATCGCGGGCGTCGTAGCCGACGAGCTGGCCCACGTAACCGACATAATCCGGCCCGCGCATGATGGACAGCAAATCCTGCATGGCTGGCGTGTCCAAAGACGCCTTGCGGATGGCGAAGAAATAGCGCTCGCGCACCAGCGGAATGAAGTCCAGCCCAAACCGGCACGCCGCCGTCTCCACCCCCACCCCGGTATCGGCCATGCCGCTGGCAATGTGCGCGGCAATCGCCATGTGGGTGAATTCGTTGGTCTCGTAGCCCTGCACTTCGCCGATCGACACGCCGGCGCGCTGCAGCATCAGGCCGACCAGGTACCGCGTGCTGGAACCGATCTGCCGGTTCACGAAGCGCACGTCGCGGCGCGCCAGATCCGCCATGCCTCGGATCTGCTTGGGATTGCCGGCGGTGACGAAGAGCCCCGTATTGCGCACGGCCAGGTGGATCAGCATGTAGTCGTCCGAATGCAGCCATTGCGCGTAGCGTTCCATGATGGGTGATTCAAAATCGCCCAGCGGCACCTGGAAGCCCGCCAGGTCGCATTCGTGCCGTTCCAGCGACGCCAGCGCCTCGATCGCCGTCCGATAGCGCAGTTCCAGTCCGGGCGTGCGGCCGCTCATGTGCTGCATCAGCGATTCCACCGCAAACCCGTGACTGGCGTGCAGACGCAGATGCGGGCCGCTTTCGGGCAGCAGGCGTTCAAGTTCCTCTTGCAGTTCGGACGCCATGCTGTCCAGCGTGGGCATCAACCGCGCCTCGATGCGGCGGTTGGCCCACAGCAGGCGCTGCGCAAAGGGCGACAACTGCGTGCCCTGGCGACGGTTGGTGATAAGGAGTTGCGTGCCAAAGAGGGTCTCGAAGCGCCGCAACACGCCCCAGGCGTGCCGGTACGACAGTCCGCAGGCGCGGCAGGCGCCTGCGATGTTGCCGGTGGCATCGATGGCTGCCAGCAACGCAAGCATGTCCTGCAACGGCACGGGGGTCGCCTCGTCGTCTCCGCCCAATGTCCATTGCGGCCGCAGGCCGATTCGGAACTTATATGTCATTTATTTCTTATTGAAGGCGTTCAAGTACCTCGTTAGAGTACACAAATAACGCGGCGGACGCGCAGTTTATATGTTTTTTTAAACATATAAATTGGCTGTGATCCAGCCGCCACATAAGCCCCCGTTGACGGGGTCATGCAACACAGGAGGAGACCGACGTGCACCTGCGCGAGGCAAAATCCGATCTGGCATCCAGCGGTGGGGCACGGGGCGGCAAGCTGGCCCTGGACGCCGCCCAGGCATCCACCACCCCGGCCATCGCGGCCACGGCCCGTATCCTTGCCCGGCTGCAAGACCAGCCCGGCCCGCTGCTCCCGGTGCTGCACGCGGTCCAGCACGAACTGGGCTGTATTCCGGCCGAGGCGGTGCAAACCATCGCCGAGGCCCTGAACCTTTCCCGCGCCGAAGTCCACGGCGTCATCACGTTCTACCCCCATTTCCGCACCGAGCCGGCCGCGCGCCACACGCTCGAGGTCTGCCGAGCCGAGGCCTGTCAGTCCATGGGCGGCGAACGCCTGGCCGCCCACGCGCGCACCGCGCTGGGCTGTGACTTCCACGGCAGCACGCCTGACGGCAACTTCACGCTGGAGCCGGTGTATTGCCTGGGCCTGTGCGCGCAGTCGCCCGCCGTCATGATCGACGGCCAGCCGCACGCCCGCGTTACCGAAGCCAAGCTCGACCGCCTGCTGGCCCGCACGCTGGAGGACACGCCATGAGCGCCCCCGTCGTCATCTACGTGCCGCGCGACGCCGCGGCGCTGGCCATGGACGCCGATATCGTGGCCCGTGAGGTCGAACGCATCGCCGACCAGCGCGGCCTGTCCGTGCAGGTGGTGCGCAACGGCTCGCGCGGCCTGCTGTGGCTGGAACCCCTGGTTGAAATCGCCACGCCGCAAGGCCGCATCGCCTACGGTCCGGTGCAGCCGGAAAACGTCGCGTCGCTGTTCGACGCCGGTTGGCTGACGGGCGGCGAACATGCGCTGCGCCTGGGATTGACCGAGGAAATCCCCTATCTCAAGCATCAAGAGCGCCTGACGTTCGCCCGCGTCGGCGTGATCGATCCGCTGTCCTTGCAGGACTACGCCGCGCATGGCGGGCTGCAGGGCCTGAAGCGCGCGCTGGCCATGGCGCCCGCCCAGATCGTCGACGAAATGGTGGAATCCGGTCTGCGCGGCCGCGGCGGCGCGGCGTTTCCCACCGGCATCAAGTGGAAGACCGTGGCGGGCACGCCCGGCGACACCAAGTACATCGTCTGCAACGCCGACGAAGGCGACTCCGGCACCTTTGCCGACCGCCTGCTGATGGAAGGCGATCCGTACGTCCTGATCGAAGGCATGACGATCGCGGGCCTGGCGGTCGGCGCGACCTACGGCTACATCTACGTCCGGTCCGAATACCCGCACGCCATCGCCACGCTCGAAGCGGCCATCGAACGCGCCCGCAGCGTCGGCTGGCTGGGCGACGACGTCCATGGCAGCGGCCGCCGCTTCGACCTGGAAGTACGCAAGGGCGCCGGCGCCTACATCTGCGGCGAAGAGACCTCGCTGCTGGAAAGCCTGGAGGGCAAGCGCGGCGTCGTGCGCGCCAAACCGCCGCTGCCCGCCATCTCGGGCCTGTTCGGCAAGCCCACCGTCATCAACAACGTCATCTCGCTGGCCACCGTGCCGATCATCCTGGCCAAAGGCGCGGCGTACTACCGCGACTACGGCGTGGGCCGCTCGCACGGTACGCTGCCGTTCCAGCTTGCCGGCAACCTCAAGCACGGCGGGCTGGTGGAAAAGGCCTTTGGGTTGACCCTGCGCGATCTGCTGTATGAATTCGGCGGTGGCAGCGCGTCGGGCAGGCCGCTGCGCGCGGTGCAGGTGGGCGGCCCGCTGGGCGCCTATCTGCCCGAATCGCAATGGGACGTGCCGCTGGATTACGAGGCCTACATCCAGATCTCGGCCATGATCGGCCATGGCGGTCTGGTGGCGTTCGACGACACCGTGGACATGGCGCGCATGGCGCGCTACGCCATGGAGTTCTGTGCCATCGAGTCCTGTGGCAAGTGCACGCCCTGCCGCATTGGCTCCACGCGCGGCATGGAAACCATCGACAAGATCGCAGGCGGCAACCAAAGCCGCGAACAGCGCGAGCAGCAGGTGCATCTGCTGCGCGACCTGTGCGACACGATGCTTGGCGGTTCGCTGTGCGCGCTGGGGGGCATGGCGCCCTACCCGGTGCTGTCCGCGCTGAACCATTTTCCGCAGGACTTCGGCATCGAGTCCTCCCAGTCTGCCGCCCACGTGGCCTGAACCCGAGACCGCCATGCTAGAAACCGTCATCAAGCGCGATCGCGACATGGGCACGCCGGCGCGCGTGTCCGAAAAGACCGTCACCCTGACCATCGACGGCCAGGAGATCACCGTCCCCGAAGGCACGTCGCTGATGCGCGCGGCCGCGGACGCCGGCATCAACATCCCCAAGCTCTGCGCGACCGACAGCCTTGAACCCTTCGGATCATGCCGCCTGTGCCTGGTGCAGATCGAAGGCCGCCGCGGCTATCCGGCGTCCTGTACGACGCCCGCCGAGAATGGCATGGTGGTCTTTACCGAAACCCCCAAGCTGCACGATCTGCGGCGCGGCGTGATGGAACTGTACATCTCGGACCATCCGCTCGATTGCCTGACCTGTCCGGCCAACGGCGACTGCGAACTGCAGGACATGGCGGGCGTGGTGGGCCTGCGCAACGTGCGTTACGGCTACGACGGCGCCAACCACCTGAAGGCCGAAAAAGACGAATCCAACCCGTACTTCACCTTCGACGCGTCCAAGTGCATCGTCTGCAACCGCTGCGTGCGCGCCTGCGAGGAAACCCAGGGCACGTTCGCGCTGACGATCTCCGGCAAGGGGTTCGATTCGCACGTGTCGGCCGGCCAGGACCAGCCCTTCCTCGATAGCGAATGCGTGTCCTGCGGCGCCTGCGTGCAGGCCTGCCCCACGTCTACCCTGCAGGAAAAGACCGTCATCATGATGGGCCAGGCCGAGCACTCGGTCGTGACCACCTGCGCCTACTGCGGCGTGGGCTGCGGCTTCAAGGCCGAGATGAAGGGCCAGGAAGTCGTGCGCATGGTCCCCTGGAAGGACGGCCAGGCCAATCGCGGCCATTCCTGCGTGAAGGGGCGGTTTGCCTGGGGTTACACCACGCACAAGGAACGCGTGCTCAAGCCCATGATCCGCAAGCACATCACGGATTCCTGGAAGGAAGTGTCCTGGGACGAGGCCATCAACTACGCGGCCTCTGAGTTCCGCCGCATTCAGAGCCAGTACGGGCGCGATGCCGTGGGCGGCATCACGTCCTCGCGCTGCACCAACGAAGAAACCTGGCTGGTGCAAAAGCTGGTGCGCGCCGCCTTCGGCACCAACAACGTCGACACCTGCGCACGCGTGTGTCATTCACCCACCGGCTACGGCCTGAAGCAGACGCTGGGCGAATCGGCCGGCACGCAGACCTTTGACTCCGTCATGCACACCGACGTGGTCATCGTCATGGGCGCCAATCCCAGCAGCGGCCACCCCGTGTTCGCATCGCGCCTGAAGCGCCGGCTGCGCGAAGGCGCGCGGCTGATCGTCATCGACCCGCGCCGCATCGAGCTGGTCAGCTCGCCGCACATCAAGGCCGACTTCCACCTGCAGGTGCGGCCCGGCACCAACACCGCGCTGCTGTCCTCACTGGCGCACGTCATCGCCACCGAGGGCCTGATCGCCGAGGACTTCGTGGCCGAGCGCTGCGAGGAAAAGGCATTCCGCGAATGGCGCGACTTCGTCTCGCTGCCCGAGAACTCGCCGGAAGCCATGGAAGAAATCACCGGCGTGCCGGCGCAGGCCGTGCGCGGCGCGGCGCGCCTGTTTGCCACCGGCGGAAATGGTTCCATCTATTACGGCCTGGGCGTCACCGAGCACAGCCAGGGCTCGACCACCGTCATGGCGATCGCCAACCTGGCCATGGCCACCGGCAACATCGGCCGCGAAGGCGTGGGCGTCAACCCGTTGCGCGGCCAGAACAACGTGCAGGGGTCGTGCGACATGGGCTCGTTCCCGCACGAACTGCCCGGCTACCGCCACATCTCCGACAACACCGTGCGCGCGCAATTCGAAAAGGACTGGGGCGTCACGCTGCAGCCCGAGCCCGGCCTGCGCATCCCCAACATGTTCGAGGCCGCGCTGGGCGGGTCGTTCAAGGGCCTGTACTGCCAGGGCGAGGACATCGTGCAGTCCGATCCCAACACGCAGCACGTGGCGGCATCGCTGGCGGCGATGGAGTGCATCGTGGTGCAGGACCTGTTCCTGAACGAGACCGCCAAGTACGCCCACGTCTTCCTGCCGGGCTCCTCGTTCCTGGAAAAGGACGGCACCTTCACCAACGCCGAGCGCCGCATCTCACGCGTGCGCAAGGTCATGGAGCCCAAGAACGGCAAGTCCGATTGGGAAGTGACGGTGGCGCTGTCCAACGCGCTGGGCTACCCCATGAACTACAAGCACCCGCGCGAGATCATGGAAGAAATCGCGCGGCTCACGCCCACATTCGCCAGCGTCACGTATGACAAGCTCGACAAGCTGGGCAGCCTGCAATGGCCGTGCAACGACGACGCGCCGGACGGCACGCCCATCATGCACATCGACCAGTTCGTGCGCGGCAAGGGCCGTTTCATGATCACCAAGTACGTGCCTACCGATGAACGCAGCACGCGCCGCTTCCCGTTGCTGTTGACCACGGGCCGCATCCTGTCGCAATACAACGTGGGCGCGCAGACCCGCCGCACGCCCAACGTGATGTGGCATGGCGAGGACGTGCTGGAAATCCATCCGCAGGACGCCGAAGACCGGGGCGTGGCCGAGGGAGACTGGGTCGGCATCCAGAGCCGCGCCGGCGAGACCGTGCTGCGTGCCACGCTGACCGACCGTGTGCAGCCGGGCGTGGTATACACCACGTTCCACTTTCCCGAGTCCGGCGCCAACGTCGTCACCACCGACAGCTCCGACTGGGCGACCAACTGCCCCGAGTACAAGGTCACGGCCGTGCAGGTGACGCGCGTGTCGCAGCCTTCGGAATGGCAGCGGCAATGGTCGCGATTTGCGGATATCCAGCAAAAGCTCCTGCGCGAACGCTCACGCGAGACCGAGGCGGCGCTGACCGGGAAGTAACCGACAGCCAGCACGCCAGGGATCCCATGCCTACGCCGACCACCGCCCGCCCCGACTGCACGCCGACCGAGGTCATCCGCGTGCGATCGGGGGCCATCGCCCCCGACGCCGAGACCGACTACGTGGCCGAGGAAACCCCGGTGGCGCTGGAATACAACGGCATCAGCCACGCCACCATGCTGGCCACACCGGCAGACCTGGAAGACTTTGCCGTGGGGTTCTCGCTGTCCGAAGGCATCGTCGGCAGCGTCAGCGACGTGCGCGGCATCGATCTGCTGCCGCAATGCGGCGGCATCGTCGTGCAACTGGAGATTTCGTCCGCCTGTGAAATGCGCCTGAAAACGCGGCGCCGCGCCATGGCCGGACGCACCGGCTGCGGCCTGTGCGGCGTCGAAACCCTGCCCGAAGTGCTGCGGCCGGTGGCCCCGGTGACCAACGGCGCACCCGTGCGCATCGAGGCCGTGCTGGCCGCCATGCGCGACATGCGTGCGCGCCAGACGCTGCACGACATCACCGGCGCCACGCACGCCGCCGGCTGGGCGGGCGCCGACGGCGCCGTGGCCCTGGTGCGCGAAGACGTGGGGCGCCACAACGCGCTGGACAAGCTGGCCGGCGCCCTGGCGCGGCAGGCGGTCAACGGCAGCGACGGCATCGTCGTGGTATCCAGCCGCGCCAGCTTCGAGATGGTGCAGAAGACCGCAGCCGCCGGCGTCGCCGTGCTGGCCTCGGTCTCCGCCCCCACCGCCCTGGCCATCCGCCTGGCCACCGACGCCAACGTGACGCTGCTGGGCTTCACGCGCGATGGCGACGCCACCATCTATACCCACCCCGAACGCATCCTCACCTGAACCGGACGCCAGATAGCAATGGAAATCGTCAACCTGATCCGCATGGCCAACCGCATCGGCCAGTTCTTCGACGCCATGCCGGACCGGCCCGAGGCGCTGGAAGGCGTCACCAATCACATCCAGAAGTTTTGGGAGCCCCGCATGCGCAACGAATTGCTGGACTTTCTGGCGCGCAGCCCCGACGGGGATGCCGGCGAGGAACAACTGCATCCGCTGGTGCTGCAGGCGGTCACCCAACATCGCAAGCGCCTTACCCCGCTTGCGCGCGTCGCATAGCGCACCCGGGCCGCCTCATGACGGCCCACCCCGAAGTGGCAGGACAGCAACAGATCCATAAAAGAGGCGGCGTCACCGGGCTTTTCCGGCCGACGCACGCTATAAAGCCGCACCCCTGAGGAGACATCATGGAAAGTAGCGCCACCCTGGACCTACCCGGCTCAAGACCGGGTTTTTTCGACAAAGAACGCACTATCGCGGGGCCGGGCTTCTCGCGCTGGCTGGTGCCGCCGGCCGCCCTGGCCATCCACCTGTGCATCGGCATGGCCTATGGCTTTTCCGTGTTCTGGCTGCCGTTGTCCAAGGTGGTGGGCGGCGCGAAACCCCTGGCCTGCCCGCCCGACATGAGCCTCGCGGCAGAGCTCTTCACCACGAGCTGTGACTGGAAGATCTCGACGATGGGGTGGATGTACACCCTGTTCTTCGTGCTGCTGGGGTGTTCCGCCGCGCTGTGGGGCGGCTGGCTGGAACGCGCCGGCCCGCGCAAGGCCGGCGTCGTGTCGGCGCTGTGCTGGTGCGGCGGCCTGGTCATTTCGGCTATCGGCATCTACCTGCACCAGATGTGGATGCTGTGGCTGGGGTCGGGCGTGATCGGGGGCATCGGGCTGGGGCTGGGATACATCTCGCCGGTCAGCACACTGATCAAATGGTTTCCGGACCGCCGCGGCATGGCGACGGGCATGGCCATCATGGGCTTTGGCGGCGGCGCCATGATTGGCGCGCCGCTGGCCGACCTGCTGATGCGCCACTTCGCGACACCAACCTCGCCCGGCGTCTGGCAGACCTTTCTGACGATGGCGCTCGTGTACTTCATCTTCATGATGTCGGGCGCCCTGGGCTACCGCGTGCCGCCCACCGGCTGGAAGCCCGCCGGCTGGACGCCGCCCGCCAAGCAGGTCAACAACGTCATGATCACGCAGCGCCACGTCCACGTGAAACGCGTCTGGGGCGTGCCGCAGTTCTGGCTGGTCTGGTGGGCGCTGTGCCTGAACGTCACCGCGGGCATCGGCATTCTCGGGATGGCGTCGCCGCTGCTGCAGGAGGTGTTTGGCGGCGGACTGATCGACAAGCCTGAACTGGGTTTCGGCCAGCTCGACAAGGACCAGCTCGCGGCCATCGCCGCCATTGCCGCCGGCTTCACCGGCCTGCTCAGCCTCTTCAACATCGGCGGCCGCTTCTTCTGGGCCAGCCTGTCGGACAAGCTGGGCCGCAAGATGACGTACTTCGTCTTCTTCGTGCTGGGTTTCTTCCTGTACGCCGCCATTCCCTGGACCGCGCACATCGGCGCCCTGGCGCTTTTCGTGGCGGCCTTCTGCGTCATCCTGTCGATGTACGGCGGGGGCTTTGCCACCGTGCCGGCCTACCTGGCCGACCTGTTTGGCACCCAGATGGTGGGCGCCATCCACGGCCGGTTGCTGACCGCGTGGTCGGCGGCAGGCATTTTCGGCCCGGTCCTCGTCAACTACATTCGCGAGTACCAGTTGTCCATCGGCGTGCCGCGCGCCCAGGTGTATGACATCACCATGTACATCCTGGCCGGCATGCTGGTCGTGGGATTCCTGTGCAACCTGGCCATCCGTCCGGTCAACGCCAAGTACTTCATGACCGACGAGGAACTGGCCAAGGAAAAGGCGCTGGCGCACGAGCGCGCCGTCGCCTCCGAAACCCACGGCGTGGGCAGGTCCAGCTTCCGCACGCCGCCCGCGCTGATCGTCTTTGCGTGGGCCTGCGTCGGCATCCCGCTGGCCTGGGGCATCTGGATCACGCTGCAAAAGGCCGTCGTCCTGTTCCACTGACCCCACAATGCCGCGGCGCCGCAAGCGCCGCGCGCCAGTCCCAGGGCGCGAAGCTGCTACATTGGCAGCCCGCGCCCTTATCTTTTATGTGCCACACCCATGATCCTGCCCTTCCCCCTTTTTCCCACCGGAGCGACATCTTGAACGCGCCTGAACTGCACTGGGAAGAAAACGGCGTCGCCCGCTCGGCCCGCTGGCACTCGGAAACCGGCGCCACGCCGCCCAAGCGCGTCATCGTTGCCGACGACACCTTGACCGCCGACATGGCCTACCGCCACGCCTGCGAAGGCGTCGGCCTGCTGTGGCGCGGCGATTTCCAGAACGCGCGCCAGCTGTTGCAGGCCATCACGCGCCGCGTCGACAAGCGTCCGCGCAAACCGGTGGAAACCCAACTTGAGGCCTTCAACCAGCATCGTCAAGTCCAGTCGCAGCGCGCCCGCATCCTGGGCATGCTGCTGATTCCCTTCGACGCCGGCCACACCATCCCCTTGCGCCGCGCGCCTGACGCGCATCTGGCCTGCGAAGCCGCGAACGTGCCGGGCGATACGCCCTACGTCGCGTCGCTGCGCGAACTGCTGGGCCTGATCGGCGCCTACGAATGGCGCAAAAAGGGCGTTGAAATTGCCGCCCTGAACAACCGCATCCACCCGCACTACGGCGTGTTTTCGCCGGTGCGCGGCGAATATGTGGATCTGATCGCCAACACCCCGATGCCGCGCGGCAGCGTGGCCTTTGATATCGGCACGGGCACCGGCGTGCTCGCAGCGGTCATCGCCCGCCGCGGCGGCAAGCGCGTCATCGCCACCGACACGGATCCGCGCGCCATCGCCTGCGCGCGCGAGAACCTGGAACGTCTGGGCTTGTCGGGACAGGTGGACGTCGAACAGACGGATCTGTTCCCCGACGGCCGCGTGTCGCTGATCGTCTGCAACCCGCCGTGGCTGCCGGCACGGCCCAGCTCGCCGCTGGAACATGCCGTGTACGACCCGGACAGCCGCATGCTGCGCGGGTTTCTGAATGGATTGAAGGATCATCTGACGCCGAACGGCGAAGGATGGTTGATTCTTTCGGACCTGGCCGAGCACCTGGGCTTGCGCACGCGCGAACAGTTGCTGGAAATGATCGAGGCCGCTGGACTGCGCGTGATCGAAAAGCTGGATACGCGGCCGGTACACGGCAAGGCGCGGGACGCGAATGATCCCCTGTATGCGGCGCGGTCGAAGGAAATGACGTCGCTGTGGAGATTGGGCGCAACCGGCGTCTGACGGTCCGCGGCACGTTCTGACGCGGGACCGGACGGGCGCGCGAGCCATCACCGGGCCCGCGCGCCGCGTCAATTCAAGACATGCCGCGTCAACTGAAGACGTGCAGCGCGCCCAGCGCCAGGATCAGCGCGGGGGGCATCACCACAATGCCCAACCGCAGAAAGCTCAGCGCGCTGATATGCATCCCTTCGCGGCGCACGGCCAGCAGCCACAGCAAGGTGGCGAGCGAACCGCTTACCGACAGATTGGGCCCCAGGTCGATCCCGATCAGCAGCGCGGCGGTCGTGGCGCTGGACAGGTCGGCCATGCGGGCCAGCGTCCCCGCCATCAGCCCGGCCGGCAGATTGTTGATGACGTTGCCCGACAGCGCGGCGCCCACGCCGCCGGCCCACAACGCGGCGTCGGCGGACAAGCCCCGCATCAGATTTGCCAGATCCTGCAGCACGCCGCTGGCGGCCATGCCTTCGACCAGCACGAACAATCCGGCCACCAGGGGCAGCACGCCCCACGCAACGCCCTTGATGAGACGCAGCGGGCCCGACCGCGTAACCGCCAGCACCAGCGCCGCCGACACGCAGCCGGCGATCAGCGTCGGCAGACCCAGACGATGACCCAGCGCCGACGTGATGAGCAGCGTCCCGGCGGTGATGGCCACGCCCAGCGCGGCCATGCGCAGCGGCCACGTCATGGGCGGCAACGGCGGCGAGGCCTTCAACGGTTGCCGCAGATCATCGCGAAACACCAGCCGCAACGTGACGTACGTGGAGCCGATGGCCAAGACGGACGGCAGCGCAAAGTGCGCCAGCCACGGCCCCAGCGCGGGCATGCGGTCGCCAAACACCACCAGGTTGGCGGGATTGGAGATCGGCAGGACGAAGCTGGCCGCGTTGGCGATGAAGGCGCAGACATACAGGTAAGGCAACGGCGGCGCGCCGACCACGCGCGCCACCGCATAGACGGCGGGCGTCAGCACGACCGCAGTCGCATCGTTGGACAGCAGCACCGTGACCACCGTGCCTACCAGGAACACCAGATCGAACAGCCGCCGCGCCGACCCGGCCGCGTGATCGGCCGCAGCCACCGCGACCCAGTCGAACAGGCCCGCCTGTCGGGCGACCTCGGCCACCAGCATCATGCCGATCAGGAACAGGTAGACGTCGGTGCCCTCGAGGATGGCGCTGCCGGCCTGCGCGGCAGGCAGCAATCCCAGCGCCACCAGCGCGACTGCGCCGGTCGTGGCCCACACGTATTCAGGCAACCGCCACGGACGAAAGAGGATGGCCATGGTGGTCGCGGCGGCAATCAACCAGATCACGGCATTGGATAGCGACATGCGTTCAGAGGACGGTCAAGGAAGGGAAGAAGACGCCGATGCCGCGCGCGCCGTGGCGGCGCCGCGCGTCTCCGGCAACACCAGCAAGGTCACGCAGGCCAGCGCAGCAATGCCGGCAAGCGCAAGAAACGCTGCACTGTAACCCGCGTGCTGCACAATCAGGCCGGCGAGCCCGTTGCTGAGCGATGCGCCAATACCGAACACCGTGGTGACGGCGCCCAGGCTCGCATTGAACCGGCCGGTGCCCTGCGTCAGGTCCAGCACCATCAGCGGCAGCACTGCGCCGAAGATGCCCGCGCCGATGCCGTCGAGCAGCTGCACGCCCACCAGCCACGCCGTATCGTCGGAGAACGTGTAGAGCACGCCGCGCAACGGCAGGATGAGGAAACCGATCAGCAGCAGCGGCTTGCGCCCCCACTGGTCCGCATACCGCCCCACTGCCATCGCCGCGGGAATCATCACGAACTGCGCCGCGACGATGCAGGCGGCGGTGAGCGGCGTGGCCAGCGCAGGGTTTGCCAGGGCAAGCTTTTGCCCGACCAGCGGCAGCATGGCCGCATTGGCCAGGTGAAACAGCGCGCAACTCACGGCCAGCAGCACGAGCGGCCGGTTGGACAGCAACTGGCGCAGCGGCACGGGCTGCGCGTGCGCGGCGGAATCGTGGCCAGCTTCCAGGCCGCGCGCCTTATCCGGATCGATATGCGCGGGAAGGCGCATCGTCGCAGCCACGCTGGCCAGCGCCATCGCCGCCATCAGGTAGAACACCGCGACCGGACCCCACACGTACGCGAGGCCGCCCGCCAGCAGCGCTGCCACCCCGTTGCCCGCGTGGTTGAACGACTCGTTGCGCGCGATGCGTTCCGTGAAGACGTGCGCAGTGGTCAGCCCGAGGGTGATGCCTGCAATGGCGGGCGCGAACACCGACGATGCGACGCCCGCCACCGCCTGCGTCAGCGTGACCCACGCGAGGTTCGGGCTGGCCAGGACCGCCATGCATGCGACCGTCACGAGCACGGCGGCAGCGATCAGGAGCGCGCGCTTGTTCGATGCGCGGTCCACCAGCGCGCCCGCGGGTGTCTGGGCCGCCAGCGCAGCCAGCCCGGATATCGTCATGACGAGCCCGATGCTGTCGGGGCGCCAATGATGGACGGCAAGCAGGTAGATGGCGAGATACGGGCCAAGTCCGTCCCGCACATCGGCCACGAAGAAGTTCAGCCAATCGAGAGGACGCGTCGCGGGCGATGGAGAGTGCAAGGCAGACGTGGAGAGCGTGGATATCGATCGGTGCCGCGCGCCAGGCGTGTGCCCGCGAGCGAATGGCGCATCTTAGATCACATCGTTTCGGGCGTCAGCGACATTGCGCTACAGCGGCCGGCGTTCAACGCCCTGTCAGATTCAGCGGCGCAATGCCGCACTATGCCGCGTTATGTGGCGGCCAGTTGCGCCCCGCGCCTGACCTCGCTCGGCGGCTGGCCATACGCGCGCAGGAACGCCCGCCGCATGCGGTTGCGGTCCGCGAAGCCGGTATCCCGCGCCACGATGTCCAGCGAATGCCGCCCTTCTTCCAGCATTGCGCGGGCCGCTTCCAGCCGCAGCAGCTCCACCATCTTCGCGGGCGAATGCCCCGTCTCTTCGCGGAACACCCGGCTGAACTGCCGTGGCGACAGGCTGGCTGCGTCGGCCAGTTCCTCGACCGTCAGCGGATTGCGCAGATGCTCCTTGGCGTAGACCAGCGCCCGCTGAACCCGGTCAGAGCGCGGCTCCAGTTCCAGCAAGGCGGAAAACTGCGATTGCCCCCCCGGCCGGCGGTGATAGACCACGAGCCGCCGCGCAACGTCGCGGGCCAGCGCCGCGCCGTGGTCGTCTTCGATCAGGGCAAGGGCCAGATCGATGGCGGCCGACATGCCGGCGGACGTCCAGATGTTGCCGTCGCGCACGAAGATGCGGTCGGGCTCGACACGCACCTCGGGAAAGCGTTCCTGCAGGCTGCGCGCGTGCGCCCAGTGCGTGGTGGCGGTGCGGCCGTTCAAGAGACCTGCCTGCGCAAGGACGAACGCGCCCGTGCAGACGCCCGCGACGCGGCGCGCTTCGGTGGCGGCGCGCGCCACGTAGCGGGCAAGGCCGGGCGAGATCGGCCCCGGCAACAGTTCGCCCGCCACGATCAGCGTGTCGGGCATGACGCCCAGGGCGACCGTCTCGATGCCGGCGTTCATGGTGGACCGGATGAGGCCGCCGCCTTCCGACAAGATGGTGACGCGGTAACCGTCGCGGTCCAGCGCGATGTTCGCGAACTCGAAGGCCGCGAGCGCGGCAAGGCCCATGACCTGGAAACCGTCTTCGAGAATGAGGCCGATCTGGCGCATGTTCAAACCCGTGTCTGTAAATGACTGATATAGGCTATTCAAGCCACACGGCATTCGTCAATGAACATCGATACCTTATGTCCTAAAACGACGCTTTATTGACATTTGAGCCACAACCGAACTGCCTCATAGTGACCACACCGCAACCCACCGAGGCACCGACATGCAACTGACGCAAAACACCATCTTCATCACCGGCGGCACTTCCGGCATCGGCCGCGCGCTGGCCGTCGCTTTTCACAACCTGGGCAACAAAGTCATCATTGCCGGCCGCCGGCAGGCACTGCTGGACGAGATCGCCGCGGCGCATCCGGGTATCGAAGGTATTCAGCTCGATATCTCGGATGCTCAGGATATCGACCGCGTCGCCAAGACCTTGATCGCCAAATACCCGACGCTGAACGTGCTGATCAACAACGCGGGCATCATGCCGTTCGATGATCCCTCGTCCACGGTCGACGACGCCGTGTCGCAGCAGATCCTGGAAACGAACCTGCTGGGACCGATCCGCCTCACATCCGCCCTCATCCAGCATCTGAAGGCGCAACCGCGCGCGACGATCATCCACAACACGTCGATGCTCGCCTACGTGCCGATCGCCACCAACGCGGTGTACTCGGCGGCCAAGGCCGCCCTGCATTCGTACGCGCTGTCGCAACGATTCATGCTGCGCGACACCAATGTGACGGTGCAGGAGATCGCGCCGCCGTGGGTCGACACGGACCTGATCAAGAAGAGCGGCGATCCGCGGGCCATGCCGCTGGACGCCTTCATCGCCGAGACGATGCAGAAGCTGGCGAGCGATGCGCCCGAAGTGCTCGTCGACGCCATTCGCGATCTGCGCGACAACCCCGGTTCGAATGAGCATGCCTTCGTGCACGCGTTCAATCAAAGCCTGGTCGACAATCCGATTCCGGTCTGAGGCCGCGCAAGGCGCGCCGCCGGGATTTCCCCCTACGCCCGCCCCGCCGCCACATTCACGCTGATCGCGATGATGAAGACATTGAAGAAGAACGCGATGACGCCATGCGTCATCGCCATCCGCCGCAGCCGCCGGTTGACGATCTGCACGTCCGACACCTGGAACGTCATGCCCAGCACCAGCGAGAAATACGCGAAGTCCCAATAGTCGGGGTCGTCCGTGCCGGGAAAATCCAGGCCCTTGTGCATGGCGTTTTTATGGCCGTAGTACCCGTGGGCGTAGTGCAGCGCGAAGATCATGTTCATGTAGAGCCACGACAGCACGATGGTCGCGGCGGCGGCCAGCGTGTCCACCAGCGCGCCGACGCTGCTCCGCGCGTGCAGTTCGACCCACAGCGCGACGAGCACCATGCAGGACAGCGCGACGCTGCTCCACAGGACGCCGGTGCGGCCGACGTCGTGCTGGCGGGCGTGCAGGCGCATGGAAGCGGCGTTGGTGCGGCCGAACACGCGCACGGTAAGGATCAGGAAGACCAGCGCCCCGGCGTCAAAGCCAAGCAGGATGGCGAGGCTGGGCGGGAGACCGGCGGCGTATAGCGCGCCCGCGACGACGAGCAGCATGCCGGCGCATAACATCAGACGGCGATGAGCATCGAAGAACGGCAGCGGCTCGGCGTTCGACGCCGCGCCGGCATCGCCGGGCGTCTCTTGCCCGGCACGGTCATCCGGGGCATCGCTGCCCCGGGCGCTTTTATCTGAAGCTTTTTCCTCTTTAAGCGGCTGCATGGCGGGCTCCTGTCCGCAGCGCGCCCCCCCGGGCACATTGCACGCGCCGGGCTTGCGCAGGCCCCTACGCTAACTGATGCCGAGCAAACCGGCCAGCGCCCCGGCAAACAGCAGCCACAGTGGATGGATCCGGGTGACGCTGCCCAGGATCGCCACGATGGCCGTAATGGCGCCGAGCAGCCACGTGTGCACGGAGGCTTCGGTAATAAGCGAGGCGCTGGCAGCGACCAATCCAACCGTCATCGGGAAGAGGCCCGCCTGGATGACGCCGCGCCACGGGCGGTCCTTGAACTTTTCCCACAGGCCCAGCGCAATGACCGTGATGATGGACGACGGGCCGAACTTGGCGATGGTCGTGGCAAGCACGCCCGGCAGGCCCGCGACGTGCCAGCCGACCAGCGTGACGACCATCAGGTTGGGACCCGGTGCGGCCTGACCCAGCGCGAAGAGCGCGGAAAAGTCGGCGGCCGTCATCCAGCCATGCACTTGCACGACCTGACGCTGCATCTCCGGCAGGATGGTGTTGCCGCCGCCGAAGGCCAGCACGGACAGCTCGGTAAAGATCAGGACGAGCGCAACGAGGGTATGGATCATCGGCGTTGCCTCCACACCATCAGGATGCTGAGCGGCGTCAGGACCGCCATGGTCGGCAGCAGCGGAATGCGCAGCACGGCGATCGCAATGAAACAGGCGGTGGCGACCACGCCTGCCAGCCAGTCGCGGCGCTTGATGACCGGCAGGCCAATCTTCACCGCCATCGAGATCAGCAATCCGGCCGCGGCAGCGGCCAGGCCGGCGAACAGGTGCTGGATGTCGGGATCGTCCTGGAAGCGGTCATAGACCATGCCCAGCATGATGACGATGATGGACGGCGCCAGGATCAGGCCCATCAGCGCGGCAAAGGCGCCGCGCGGGCCGCGGAATTTCATGCCCAGGGCGACGGACAGGTTGATGATGTTGCCGCCCGGCAGGAACTGGCACAGGCCCAGCAGTTCGGTGAATTCGGCGCCGGTCAGCCAGCGGTGTTTTTCGACGACCATGCGCCGGGCCAGGGGCAAGGCGCCGCCGAAGGCGGTCAGGCCCAGCACGAGGAAACCGTAGAACAACTGGCCGCACGTGGGGGGAGGCCGTACGCCGGCCTCATCGAGGGGAAGTGCTGCATTCATCATTTTTGCGGCCGGCGCAACGCCGGCAATGGGGGCTGGCGCGGTAACCGCGCCATAGGTGAGTAACGAGCTTGCAGCCTACTCCTCGCCCTAGTTAATGTCTAATATATGACAAGTTCAAAACTCATATCGAACACATATGGCAAGCGTAGATCTG
Organism: Achromobacter sp. 1012554356; assembly: GCF_059760815.1. Taxonomy (NCBI): domain Bacteria; kingdom Pseudomonadati; phylum Pseudomonadota; class Betaproteobacteria; order Burkholderiales; family Alcaligenaceae; genus Achromobacter; species Achromobacter sp. 1012554356. The sequence continues at coordinate 28,115 of NZ_JCBANC010000035.1, forward strand.
CGGCTCCTGCGTTATTTCCTGGCGGTCGCCGAGGAATCCCACCTGACCAAGGCCGCCGCCCGGCTGGGGATCCGCCAGCCCCCACTTAGCCAGCAGATCCGGGTGCTGGAGGCCGAGCTGGGGGTGACCCTGTTCCACCGCCTGCCGCGCGGCATGGAGCTGACGGAAAGCGGCCGCGCGCTGCTGGATGACGCGCGCAACATCATCGCGATGGTGGACCAGGCCGTGGATGGCGTGCGGCGGGTATCGCAGGGCGAGGCGGGCCGCTTGACGGTGGGATTCACGGGGTCGGCGGCGTTTCATCCGTTCGTGCCGTCGGTCATCCGGCGCTTCCGCGAAAGCGCGCCCCATGTGCATCTGGTGCTGGAAGAAAGCAGCACCGGTGAATTGCGCGAGGCGGTGGCCGAAGGGCGCATTGATGTCGCCTTCATCCGCGGCGCGCACGCGGACCCGGGCGTGCAGATGGAAACCGTGCTCGAGGAAGCCATGCTGGCGGCCTTTCCGGCAGACCACCCCGCCGTCAAGGGCCGCACGCGCAAGCGCATCGCGCTGTCGGAACTGGCGGACGAATCGCTGATCCTGTACCGGCGTCACAGCGGTCCGGGCCTGTACGACGCGATCATTACCGCCTGCAGCGCCGAAGGCTTCAGCCCGCGCGTCACGCAGGAAGCGCCGCGCATGTTGTCCACGCTGAGTTTTGTTGCCGCGGGGCTGGGCGTGTCGCTGGTGCCGGCGTCGCTGCGCCGCGTGAACATCGAAGGCGTGGTGTACGTCAGCGTGACGCATCCGGCGGCGCTGCGCGCGCCGCTGAACCTGATCTGGCGCGACGCGCCGCTGTCGGGCGCCGCGCGCAAGCTGATCGACGAGGCGCGGCGGCAGCGGGACGCATCGCTTGCGACGTAGCGCCGCCAAACCCCGCCAGCAGAACGCCGGTAAGCCCCGGCGCTACACTTGCCGCCACCGCATCCTGCATAGACCAGCGCCTTTCCATGCTTTCCGAATCTCCCATCGGCGTATACGACTCGGGCGTCGGCGGCCTGAGCGTCTTGCGCGCGATCCGCGACGCGCTGCCCCATGAGCCCCTGCTCTACGTGGCCGACTCCGCGCATGTGCCCTACGGGGAAAAGACCCAGGCGTTCGTCGAGCGCCGCGCCTGCGCCATCGCCGACTATTTCGTGTCGCAAGGCGCCCGCGCCATGGTGGTGGCCTGCAACACCGCCACCGCCGCCGCGATCGCGCTGCTGCGCAAGCGCCATCCCGAACTCATCATCATCGGCGTCGAACCCGCCATCAAACCGGCCGCGCACCTGACGCATTCGGGCGTGGTGGGCGTCTTTGCCACGACCGGGACGCTGGCCAGCCCCAAGTTCGCCGCGCTCGTGCGGCGCGAGGCGCCCGAGGTCCGCATCCTGCTGCGGCCCTGCCCGGAGTGGGTGCGGTTGGTGGAACAAGGCGTGGTGTCCGGCCCCGAAGCCGCCGACGCCGTGCGCGCGCCGGTGGCCGAGTTGCGCGAGGCCGGCGCGGACGTGCTGGTGCTGGGCTGCACGCACTTTCCCTTTCTGCGCGACGCCATCCAGGACGCGGCCGGCCCGGGCGTGCCGCTATTGGAAACAGGCGCGCCGGTTGCGCGCTGGCTGCGCCACCAACTGCAGGAACGCGGCATGCTGGTTGAGCACGGTCCTGGCGGCCTGCACTTGCAGACCACCGGCGAAGCCTCCGCGCTGGCGCAGCTGGCAAGCCAGCTACTGGGCACGTCCATGACGGCGGACACGGTGCCCGACGCGTGGCGGGGAACATCGCCCGCTTGATCTGACGCGTCGCCGGGGCGGCGCCGGCGGGGCGAATGTGGGATACAGTGGAACGCACGCCCCCCCTACGGCCAGCAAGGAGACGCCCATGAAACGCATCCTGATTCCCGTCGACGGTTCGGAACCCGCCCTGAACGCGGTCAAAGCGCTGCTCGACGCCCGCCGCTACGATCCCGTCGAACGCGTGGACCTGCTGACAGTCCAGATTCCCTTGAAGGCCGGCGCGTTCGGCAGCGGCCTGTCGCAGGAAGAGATCGACGCCTATCACCAGGAGGAAGGCGAGGCCGCGGTTGAGGCCGCCCGCGCACTGCTGACGCAGGCCGGCGTGCCGTTCGAGACCCACATCCAGGCCGGCGCAGCAGCCGAGACGATCGCGCGCCTGGCCGAAGAAACCGGCGCAAATGAAATCTTCATGGGAACGCGGGGCCTGGGTTCCGTGTCGGCGCTTTTCATGGGGTCGGTTGCCACGGGCGTGCTGTCCCTGACCGAACTGCCGGTCACGCTGGTCAAGTAAGGAGCCGCCATGCTGAATATCCTTGTTCCCGTCGACGGCTCCGAAAACGCCGACCGCGCCGTCGTGTACGCCCGCCGCCTGGCGCAGGGCGCGCAGTCCGCGCGCATCCACCTCATCAACATCCAGACGCCGCCGCGCGGGCGCGCCGGGGTGTCGCGCCTGATCACGCAGGACATGATCAATGACTTCTATGCCCGCGAAGGCCGCGAAGCGTCCGAGGAGGCGCGCCGGCAGCTGGACTCGGCTGGCGTGGACTACGTCAGTCATGTGGTATTCGGCAACGCTCCCGCGGAAATCGCGGGTTATGCGCAGGATCACGGCTGCGCGCGCATCGTCATGGGCACGCGCGGCAACGGCAAGCTGACCAACATCCTGATCGGGTCGGTGGCCAATCAGGTCGTGCAATTGGCGCATGTGCCGGTCACGCTGGTGAAGTAGGCGCGCATCATGCATGCCCTGCGTATCGTGCCGGCGGCCGCCCTGACGTTGACGCTGCTCAGCGCCTGCGGCGAGGTCGCCAAGCTGCCTGTCGAAGCGGGCATGGGGCCTGATCCCCAACTGCCGCCGCCCAACACCACGCTCATTCCCACGGTGAACACGGCCAAGGCCGTGGGCTGGCAAGCCGGCGCGCAGCCGGCTCCCGCCGCCGGCCTGGCCGTGACCGCCTACGCCAGCGGACTGGACCACCCGCGCTGGCTGTACGTGCTGCCCAACGGCGATGTGCTGGTTGCCGAAACCAATGCGCCGCCCAAGCCCGAGGACGCGCCGGGCGGCATCAAAGAATGGGCCGCGGGGCTGGTGATGAAGCGAGCCGGCGCCAAGACCGTCAGCGCAAACCGCATCACACTCTTGCGCGATGCCGACCACGACGGCATCGCCGAAACGCGAACCATCCTGCTGGAAGGACTGAATTCGCCGTTCGGCATGGCCCTCGTCGGCAATCACCTTTACATTGCGAACGCCGATGCGGTCGTGCGCTTTCCCTTTACGCCGGGGCAGACGCACATCACCGTCCCCCCCGAGAAAGTCACCGACCTGCCGGCGGGCTTGAACCATCACTGGACCAAGAACCTCATCGCCAGCCCGGACGGGTCGCGGCTGTACGTGTCCGTCGGATCGAACAGCAACGTGGGCGAGAACGGCATGGACATCGAGGAAGGCCGCGCCGCCATCTGGGAGCTGGACGTGGCCAGCGGGCAAAAGCGCCTCTTTGCCACGGGGCTGCGCAACCCGGTCGGCATGGCGTGGGGGCCGGACGGCAAGACGCTGTGGACGGCGGTCAACGAACGCGACGAACTAGGCAGCGACCTCGTGCCGGACTACATGACGTCGGTGCGCGACGGCGGCTTCTATGGCTGGCCGTACAGCTATTTCGGCCAGCACGTCGATACGCGCGTGACGCCGCCACGGCCCGATCTGGTGGCGCGGGCGATCGTGCCCGACTATGCGCTGGGTCCGCACACCGCCTCGCTGGGCCTGGCGTGGTCGGGCGGGTCCAAGCTGCCGGCGCCCTTTGTCCACGGCATGTTCGTCGGCCAGCACGGCTCATGGAACCGCGATCCGCGCAGCGGCTACAAGGTGATCTTCGTGCCGTTCGACCAGAACCAGCCCGCGGGACCGGCGCTGGACGTGCTGACCGGATTTCTCAACGACGCGGGCCAGGCGCAGGGCCGCCCGGTCGGCGTGGCCATCGACGCGCAGGGCAGCCTGCTGGTGGCGGACGACGTGGGTAACGTGATCTGGCGCGTGGCGCCCAAACCGTAGGCGCTGGCGCCCCCTCCATCGTCTTGGACCGGGCGCTGCCCGCCCCTACAATGGCCGCTCCCGAATTCCAGACTGGAGCGAGCATGAGTACGGAAAAAGTGGCGATCCTCACGGCGGCCGGCAGCGGCATGGGTGCGGCGGCGGCGCGCAAGCTGGCGGCGGACGGCTACCGTGTGGCCATCCTGTCCTCGTCCGGCAAGGGCGCGGCGCTGGCGCAGGAGCTGGGCGGCCTGGGCGTCACCGGGTCCAACCGCTCGACCGAAGACCTGTCCCGGCTGGTTGAAGCCACCCTGCAGAAGTGGGGCCGCGTCGATGCGGTGGTCAACAGCGCCGGCCATGGTCCGAAGGGCCCGCTGCTGGAGATCAGCGACGACGACTGGCACCTGGGCATGGAGTTCTACCTGCTGAACGTGGTGCGTATCACTCGCCTGGTCGCGCCGGTGATGAAGCAGCAGCAGTCCGGCGCCATCGTCAACATTTCCACCTACGCCACCTTCGAGCCGGAAGCGCTGTTTCCGACGTCGGGCGTGTTCCGCGCAGGCCTGGCCGCCTTCACCAAGGTGTTCACCGACGAATACGCGCAGCACAACGTGCGCATGAACAACGTGCTGCCCGGTTTCATCGACAGCCTGCCCGAAAAGGAAGACCGCCGCGTGCGAATTCCGATGGGCCGCTACGGCACGGCGCAAGAGGTGGCCGACCTGATCGCGTTCCTGGCGTCGAGCGCGTCGTCCTACATCACCGGCCAGAACATCCGCATCGACGGCGGCATCACGCGCTCCGTGTGACGCGCACGCGACGCGTCATATCCCCCTGATCTCATGCGTTTGGCCTAGTCCCTCGTCCGAATGACGGTATTGAAGCCCCCGGCGGGCTTTTAGTACCGTAGGTTTTTGCATTCGACGAGGTGCCCGGCGCATGACCGCTACGCCGTCAGCGGCTGCGCAGCAGTCCGCATCCCCTACCCCCGGCCAGGCTTCGCGCTTTCTGGCGCAGGCGACGTTCGGCCCGACGCCGGCCGACATCGACGCCGTCGTGCGCATCGGCTACGCGGCGTGGCTCGACGCGCAGCTGGCGATGCCGCCGTCGCAGACGCACTTCGACTGGCTGCTGCAAAAGAACCGGTACACCGAGGCTTTCAAGGGAAACGGCATCAACGCGCCGCTGGAATCCACGTTGTGGCGCAAGTTCATCAGCGCGCCCGACCAGGTGCGCACGCGGGTCGCGTTTTCGCTGTCCGAAATCTTCGTCGTTGGCGTGTCGTCCATCACCGCGTCGTGGCCGCTTTTTGGCGCGGCGGGCTTCATGGACCTCTTGGCCGAGCATGCGCTGGGCAACTACCAGGACCTGCTGACCGCCGTGACGCAGAACCTGTCGATGGGCTGCATGCTGACCTATCGCGGCAACCGCAAGGAAGATCCCAAGACCGGCCGCCACCCCGACGAAAACTATGCGCGCGAGGTGATGCAGCTGTTCAGCATCGGGCTGCTGGTGCTGGAACAGGACGGCACGGTGAAAATGGTCAACGGCGCCCCCGTGGAAACCTATACCAACGCCGACGTGCAGGGGCTGGCCAAGGTCTTCACGGGCTGGGACATCAACGGCCCCGAGACGAACGTGGAGTTCCACCGCCGTCCCATGGCGCTGAACAACGCGCTGCACTCGATGGCGGAAAAGCGCTTCCTGGGCGCGGTCATCCCACCTGGTACGGACGGCCACCTGTCTCTCAAGCGCGCCATGGAGGTCATCAGCGCCCATCCCAACGTCGGCCCTTTCATTGGCATGCAGCTGATCCAGCGCATGGTCACCAGCAATCCCAGCCCCGCGTACGTGGGCCGCGTGTCGGCCGTGTTCAACGACGACGGCACGGGCCAGCGCGGCAATCTGAGGGCCGTGGTGCGGGCCATTCTGCTGGATCCCGAGGCGCGACAGCCGGACCTTTCTTCGCCGCATTGGGGCAAGGTGCGCGAGCCCATCCTGCGCTTCTCGGGCTGGGCCCGCGCGTTCGGTGCCACTTCCACCAATGGCGAATGGGCCATGCCGGACACGACGGACAACACGATCCGGTTGGCGCAGAGCCCCATGCGGTCGGCCACGGTGTTCAACTTCTTCCGGCCGCGCTACGTGCCGCCGGTCACGGAACTGGCCCGCCGCCATCTGGTCGCGCCGGAACTGCAGATCACGGACGAGACCAGCATCGCGGGCTACCTGAATTTCCTGGCAATCTACGCGGACCGCGGCTGGGAGGATCTGCAGACCAGCTATACGCCCGAGATCGCGCTGGCCAAGGACCCTGAGGCCCTGGTGGCGCGCGTCGTGCTGCTGCTGGCGGGCGATGCTTTCAGCGCGCGCACGGCGGTGTCCATTGCCAAAGCGGTGGCCACGCTGCCGCCGGACCGGCCGCGCGACCGGGTTCGCGCCGCCATCATGCTGGTGGCGGCGACCCCTGAGTATCTGGTGCAGAAATGACAGACCGCCGCGACCTCGACCGCCGAGCCTTTCTGCTGCGCGCCTTTGCGCTGGGCGCGACCCGCGCTGCCGCGCCGCTGGCGCTGAACCTGGCCGCCATCGGCGCCGCCGCCGCGCAATCCGCCCCGCCCTCCTACAAGGCGCTGGTGTGCGTCTTCCTGTACGGCGGCAACGATCCCTACAACACGCTGGTTCCGTACGATCCGTCGTCGTACCGCGCGTACTCCACGGCCCGCAGCGACATCGCCCTGCCCCGCGACCCGCTACGCGCCACGCTGCTGCGCGGCAAGGCCGACACACAGGGCGGCATGCAGTTCGCCCTGGCTCCCGCGCTCGCGCCGCTGGCGCCGCTGTACGAACGCGGCGACATGGCGGCCCTGCTCAACGTGGGACCGCTGATCGTGCCCACGACCAAGGCCGAATACATCGGCGCGCGTGTGCCCCTGCCGCCCAAGCTGTTCTCGCACAACGATCAGCAATCGGTCTGGCAGGCGCTGGCGCCGGAGGGCGCGTCCTCGGGCTGGGCCGGCCGCCTGACGGATCTTTTCGCGGGCGCCAACGCGCAGCGCACGTTTACCGGCATCACGGCGGGCGGCAGCACGGTGCTGCTGGCCGGGCGCAAGGTGGCGGGCTATCGGGTGGGCATCAACGGCTCGACGCAAATCGACCTGCTGCATCGCGACATTTACGGATCCAGCGCCTGCACCGCGCTGCTGCGCGAACTGATCACCGAGCCGCGCGAACACCTGATGGAACGCGAGATGTCGCGCATCGCCGCGCAGTCCATCTCCGCCGACACGCGCCTGCGGGCCGCGCTGGAGGGCGTCGCCGTACCGGGAGACTTTTCGTCGCCGCTCGCACAGCAGCTTCGGATCGTGGCGCGCATCATCGCCGCTCGCGACACGCTGGGCGCGCGGCGTCAGGTGTTTTTCGTCTCGCAGAACGGCTATGACAACCACACGGGGCTGAACGACGCGCATCCGGCGTTGCTCAAGGAAATGGGCCAGGCGCTGGCCGCGTTCCAGAAGGCCCTGTCGGAACTGGGCGTGGCGGATCAGGTCACCACCTTCACGGCCTCCGAGTTCGGCCGCACGCTGGGTTCCAACGGCAACGGCTCGGATCACGGCTGGGGCTCGCACCACTTCGTGCTGGGCGGCGCGGTCAACGGCGGCCGCTGCTACGGGGCCCACCCGGAAATCGCGCTGAACGGGCCCGGCTTCGTGGACAACGGCCGGCTGCTGCCCACCACGTCGGTGGATCAATTGGGCGCGGACCTGGGCGCGTGGTTCGGCGCCAGCCGGGACGATCTGCGGACGGTGTTCCCGAATTTGCGGCATTTCGGGCCGGAGCCGTTGGGGATGTTGAAGGGTTAGGCACTAGCGCCCACCCCGCAACCGATCTATAACGTCAGGCAACCCACCCGCCATCCGGCGGCGCTCGCGTTTCCTCCTTCCCATCGCACCGCAACATGAGCCTCACCCCCGATCTGGCGTTGCAACCCGCCACCGAAGAAGACGTGCCGTTCCTGCTGTCCCTGCGCAAGCGCACGATGACTGCGCACCTGCAGCGCGCAGGCGCGCCGCATGACGATGACCATCACCTGGCGCGCATCCATTACCACTTCGACGATGCCCAGATCGTCTGGCTGGCCGGCCGTCCCGCCGGCTTGTTCAAGCATTACCGCGACCCGGCCGGCTGGCGCATCGTGCAGATTCAGATCGATCCCGATTTCCAGGGCCAGGGGCTGGGCCGCAGGCTGCTGGCCAAGGTGCTGGACCGGGCGGACAAGGAAGGTGCGCCCGTCACCCTGAGTGTCCTGAAAGGCAATCCCGCCCGGCGGCTTTACGAGGCGCTGGGCTTCACATCTGTGAAGGAGACCGAGCTGGAGCATGAAATGCGGTACGACCCCGGCGCGGTCCGGCCGGGCGCTTGAACCCTTCGCGGCAGCTTTTTTCCGGACCGCTGGAATAAAGCGGCCCCGGCCGGCGTCCGTAGAGGGCAGTCCCCCAATCCTTCCCTTCTACGAGGCACAACATGCGCAAACACACCGCCGCGGCCCTGGCTCTCGCCTGCGCCGCCCTGTTCTCGGCCGGCGCCCACGCCCAGGCCGTCAAGACCCAGAACGGCATCCTGGTCGATAACGCCGGCATGACGCTGTACACCTTCGACAAGGACTCCGCGGGCAAGAGCGTCTGCGTCGACGCGTGCGCGAAGGCTTGGCCGCCCGCCATGGCCGCCGGCGACGCCAAGCCGATGGGCGACCTGACGGTCATCACCCGCCCCGACGGCAGCAAGCAATGGGCCTACAAGAACAAGCCGCTGTACCTGTTCGCCAAGGACACCAAGCCGGGCGACAAGACCGGCGACAACTTCAAGGAAATCTGGCACGTCGTCAAACCCTGATCCGGACACCTGCCCGATCAGACCATGCGCGCCGAAGACGAAGCCCAGATCCTGGCCTGCATCCCCAGCTTGCGGCGTTACGCGCGCGGGCTGACGGGCGACCCCGACCGGGCCGACGATCTGGTGCAGGACACGCTGGAGCGCGCATGGAGCCGCTACTCTCGCTGGCAGCGGCGCGGCGAACTGCGTGCCTGGATGTTCGGCATCATGCACAACCATTTCATCGACGGCGTGCGCGCCGCCAGCCGGCGCACCGACCAGACGGCGCCGGGCGACCTGCCCGACGCGCCGGTGCGCGCCACCCAGACCGATCAGCTTGAAGTGCGCGACCTGGACCGCTGCCTGCAAGCCCTGCCGGCCGATCAGCGCGAGGTCCTCTTGCTGATCGCCGTCGAAGACCTTTCCTACCAGGAGGCCGCCCGCATCCTGTCGGTGCCCATCGGCACCGTCATGTCGCGCCTGTCGCGCGCCCGCGAGAAGCTCGGCGCGCTGATGCGGGGCCGCGATACCGCCCCGCGCCTGCGGCCCGTTCCCACCCCGCGTGAAATGCCATGACCGACAAACGCCTCCATCCGGTTCCCGCCGCAGGCACGCCGATCACCGAAGCCGATCTGCACGGCTACGCGGACGGCCAGCTGTCCGCCGCGCGTCATGCCGAGGTGGCCGCCTTTCTGGCCGCGCATCCGCAGGACCAGACCCAGGTCGACGACTGGCAGGCGCAACGGCGCGCGCTGCATGCCTTGCTGGATCCCGTGCTGGACGAACCGTTGCCGCTGCGCCTGCCGCTGCGCGCCCCGGCGCGGACGTGGCCGTGGCGCGCGATGGCGGCCAGCGTGGCGATTGCCGCGGTCAGCGCCAGCTTGGCCTGGTTCGCGCGCGGCGCCGTCGACGCGCGCCATCTGCAAGCTGCGCTGGCCACCGCCAGCCCCGAGCGCGCGGCGGGCGGCTATGCCCAGCGCGCCGCCATCGCCCATGCCGTCTTTGCGCCCGACATGGGCCGGCCCGTGGAAGTCGGCGGCGACAACGAAAAGGCGCTGGTGACCTGGCTGACCAAGCGCATGGGCGCGCCGATGCGCGCGCCGTCGCTATCGAAGACGGGTTACGAGCTGATCGGCGGACGCCTCTTGCCCGGCGGCGCGGGCCCCGTCGCGCAATTCATGTACGGCGCGGCCGACGGCCAGCGCCTGACGCTGTACGTGACGCGGGAAGCGGCCGGCGGCCAGACCGCCTTCCAGTTCACGCAGGAAGGGCCGGTGCGGGTCTTCTATTGGGTCGAGGGCGAGTTCGGCTACGCGCTGTCGGGCGCCGTCAGCCGTGATGAGCTGCAGCGCGTGTCGCAGGAAGTCTATCGGCAGCTTCAGGGCTGAGGACAGGGCCTGCCTTTCAACCGGCGCGCGCCCGCGCTTCGTGCAGCATGTGCAGCGTGATCTTGCGTACCTCGGCCTTGCTCATGTCGATATGGGACCGCAGCAGGCGCGCAGCCTCGTCGGTGCGGCGCGCCAGCACCGCGCGCAGGATGGCCGCGTGTTCGTCATAGGTGGCATCCACACGGAAGTCCTTGGTGAAATCCAGCCGCCGCACAATGCGGATCTTTTCCGTCACGTCGCGGTGGATCTGCGCCATCTCGGGATTGCCGGCCGCGGCCACCAGCGCGCAATGAAACGCCTCGTCCAGTTGCCCCACCAGCCGGCCGTCCAGAATGCGCTGCGAAGGCGGCACCAGCCACACGTCGGTCAACGCGCCCAGCATCCCGGCCTGATCCATGTCCTGCCGCGCGCACAGCTTGTCCACCGCCGCCAGTTCCAGCACCACGCGCACGTCGTACAACGCCTCGAAGCGCTCGAAGTCGAAGGGCCGCACCTGCCAGCCGCTGCGCGGCCGTGCCAGCACAAACCCTTCGCGTTCCAGCCGCGCCAAGCCCAGCCGTACCGGCGTGCGGCTCACTCCCAGCCGCGCCACCAGATCGGCCTCGGTGAAGCGTTCGCCGGGCAGCATCCGGAAGCCGAACAGGTCGTCCTTGATGCGCTGGTAGACCTGGTCGGCCAGCGAGCCGGCCAGCGCCGGCGACGGACGGATGGCCGGGCCCGCCTGGACGGCTTCCAGCCGCATCATCCGGTCACGACGCACGTGGCGTCTTCGGTGATCACGACGAGCGGATCGCCCGCGTTGACCGGCTTGCCGGGCACGCAGCGGATCGCGGACACCGTGCCTGACGCCGGCGCGATGACGGACAGCTCCATCTTCATGGCCTCGACCACCACCAGCGTGTCGCCGGCCGACACGCTCTGCCCCACCTGGACCGGGATCTTCCAGATGTTGCCGCACATGTCGGCGCTGACCAGACGTTCGCCATCGCGCAGCACGGTCTCGGCCTCGGGCTGCGCGGCGGGCGCCTCCAACGCCACGTCCTCGTTCTTCCACAGCGCCACCTCGGCATCGAAGGCCGTCTTCTGGCGCGCCTGGAAAGCCGCAATGCTATCCGCCTGCTCGGCCACAAAGCCCTGATGCGCCGCGAAGTCGAACATCTCTTCTTCGATGCGGACCGTGGCGCGGCCTTCCCGGAAGTCCTCGCGCAGCACGTCCAGTTCCGCCTCGGTGACGGGATAGAACCGCACCTGATCGAAAAAGCGCAGCAGCCAGGGCTTGCCGTCCTGGAACACGGGGTTCTTCAGGAACTTGTTCCAGATGGGCAGCGTGCGTCCCACCAATTGATAGCCGCCGGGCGAATCCATGCCGTAGATGCACATGTAGACGCCGCCGATACCCACCGTGCCCTCGGCGGTAAAGGTGCGCGCCGGGTTGTACTTGGACGTCAGCAGGCGGTGGCGCGGGTCGATCGGCACCGCGCACGGCGCGCCCAGGTAGACGTCGCCCAGGCCCATGATGAGATAACTGGCGTCAAAGACGATGCGGCGCACCTCGTCGCGCGAATCCAGGCCGTTGATGCGCTGGATGAAGTCCACGTTGTTCGGCAGCCAGGGCGCGCTCGCCCGCACGGTCTCCTGATAGCGCTGCACCGCGCCCAACGTGGCGCTGTCTTCGAAGGCCATGGGCAGGTAGACGACGCGCGTGGGCACCTTCAGCGTGGCGACGTCGGCCAGCCCTTCCTCGATCTTCAGCAGCTTTGCGATGAGCGCGCCCTGCAGGATCACGCGGCTGTCGTAGCGGATCTGCAGCGAACGCACGCCCGGCGACAGTTCCAGCACGCCGGCCACGGGGTTGGCGTTCAACGCTTCCATCAGCAGGTGGATGCGCATGCGCAGCGCCAGGTCCAGCACGTTGTCGCCGTATTCCAGCAGCAGGTAGCCGTCGCCCGCCTGCCGGTACGACACCGACGGGCGCGATCCTTCGGCGGGCAGCGCGGCCACGATGGTCTCGGAGACGGTCGCGGGCACGGGCGCCGGTTCGGTCGCAGCGGGAACCGCCGGCGCCAGGTCGGCAATACGGCGGTCCTGCGCGGCCTCCAGCGCCACGGCCTGCGGGTAGTCGATGCGCACGAAGCGGATGCGGTCACCGGGCTTGACCTGCCCCACCTTCCACAGTTCGGCGCGGGCAATCGTGACCGGGCAGACGAAGCCGCCCAGGCTGGGGCCGTCGCGCGTCAGGATCACGGGGCTGTCGCCCGTGAAATTGATGCTGCCGATCGCGTACTCGCAATCGTGGATGTTGGACGGGTGCAGCCCCGCCTCGCCGCCGTTCTCGCGCGCCCAGGTGGGCTTGGGTCCGATCAGGCGCACGCCCAGGCGATTGGAGTTGTAGTGAACCTCCCAGTCGGTCGCGAAGAAAGCGTCGATGGCCTCCGGCAGGAAGAAATCTGGCGCGCCATGCGGCCCGTACAGCACGCCGATCTCCCAGGTGCTGCCGTACTCGGGGATCAGTGCCGCGGGCGCGGCCTGCGGCAGGGTTTCGGGCGGGGCGGCGTTGGCGCCCGCCAGCTCGGGGCGGATCACGGGCAGCATGTCGCCCACGCGCAGCGTGCGGCCGGCATGCCCGCCAAACTGGCCCAGCGCAAACGTGGACCGGCTGCCCAGGTAGAGCGGCACGTCCAGGCCGTTGCGTACCGCCAGGTAGCTGCGGCAACCCGACAGTGCGCGGCCGGTGGCCAACACCTGCCCCGACTTCACGAAGATCGGCTGCCACATCGGCACCGGCTCGCCGTCCAGCGTTGCGGCGCACGATGCGCCGGTCAACGCCACGACTGCGTCGCCGTGAAAGCGCAGCGTGGGCCCGACCAGCGTGGTCTCGATACCGGCCGCATCGGGCGCGTTGCCGACGATGCGGTTGGCGACGCGAAACGCGTAGTCGTCCATGGGACCGGACGGCGGCACGCCGATGTCCCAGTAGCCCGCGCGGCCGGGATAATCCTGCACGCTGGTGTAGGTGCCGGCTTCCACGACCTCGATCGCCGCGGGGCGGTACGTAAAGCTTTCCAAAAAGCGCGTGGACAGCTGCCCCGCGCGAAAGCGCGCGTCGGCCACGATCTGGCGCAGGTAATCCAGGTTGGTCGCAATGCCGTGCAGCCGCGTGCGCGCCAGCGCGTCGGCCAGCTCGTCCAGCGCGGCCTCGCGCGTGTCCGCATGCACGATCAGCTTGGCCAGCATCGGGTCGTAAAACGCGGGCACCTCCGTGCCGGTCTCGACCCAGCCGTCGACGCGCACGCCGTCCGGGAACGACACCTCGGTCAACACGCCGGGCGAAGGCTGGAACTGACGCAGCGGATCCTCGGCGTACAGGCGCACTTCAATGGATGCGCCCTGCGGCGCGCGCGACATCGCCGCGAAATCCAGCGGCTCGCCTGCTGCCACACGCAACATGCACTCCACCAGATCCAGGCCGGTGACAGCTTCGGTCACCGGATGCTCGACCTGCAGGCGCGTGTTCACCTCCAGGAAATAGAAGCTGTCGCGCGCCGGATCGTAGATGAACTCCACGGTGCCGGCGGAGCGGTAGTTCACCGATTCGCCCAGCTTGACGGCCGCCTCCAGCAGCGCGGCGCGCGTGGCGGCCGGCAACTGCGGCGCGGGGGTTTCCTCGATGACCTTCTGGTTGCGGCGCTGCACCGAGCAGTCGCGTTCGCCCAGCGCCAGCACGCGGCCCGCGCCGTCGCCAAATATCTGCACCTCGACGTGCCGCGCGTTGTCCACATAGCGTTCGATGAACGCGCCGCCATCGCGAAAGAAGTGCTCGCCCATGCGCTGCACGCTGTCGAACGCCACGGTCAGCTCCGCCTCGTTCTCGCAGCGCGAGAGACCAATGCCGCCGCCGCCCGCCGTGCTCTTGAGCATCACCGGATAACCGATGCGCTCGGCCTGCGACAGCGCCTCGCCCAGGCTGGACAGGAGTCCGGTGCCCGGCGTCATCGGCACACCGGCCTCGGCAGCCAGCTCGCGCGAACGGTGCTTCAGGCCGAACTCGCGGATCTGCAGAGGCGTGGGACCGACAAAGGCGACGCCCGCGGCCTCGCAGGCGTCGGCGAACTCGGCGCTTTCAGACAGAAAACCATAGCCGGGGTAGATCGCCTGCGCACCCTGTTCGCGCGCGGCGGCCAGCAGCAGGTCCATGCGCAGGTAGCTGTCGGCCGCCTTCTCGCCGCCCAGCGCCACAGCCACATCGGCCTCGCGCACGTGCGCGGCATTGCGGTCCGGATCGGAATAGACGGCCACGCTGCGGATGCCCAGCCGCTTGAGGGTGCGGATGGCGCGGACGGCGATTTCGCCGCGGTTTGCAATCAGAACGGTATCGAACACGGTGCGACTCCCTGATGTGAGGGCGGGGTTATCGGATGGGTAGCGGGTAGTCAGCGGGCGGCGGCGTTCACGCTGGCCAGGTAGGCGCGCCAGCCGCCGAACGAGGTGATGTCGCGCGCGCCGTCCAGGCCGCGCGGTTCGCAGATAAAGCCCTTGACCAGCCGGCCGTCCGCCAGCTCCAGCGTGCCGATGCCCAGCGGCGCGGGGATCTCGGCCACGAACGCGCCGAACGCCGTCACCGGCACGTCCCAAAGCTCGACCTCGATGGCGGCGCCGCTTTCCATCTTCACCAGCCCCGGCTTGGGCGGCGTCGTGTTGGCCAGCGCGAAGAGGCGGTAGTCGCCCGCCGTCGCCGTCTTTTCGACAAACACCGCGTGACGCGACGTCAGTTGATGGTTGAGCGGCATGCCGGTCAGATGCGCGCCCACGACCGCCACGCGCACGGTGTCCGCGGACGGTGCGCCATCCGTCGCCAGCGCGGGCAGCGGCATGCCGGTCGCGCCCAACGGCAGCCCGCGCCGCGCCTGCCATTGCTTGCCGAACTGCGCCAGCGCGCGGTCCTGCCACGCCAGGCCGATCAGCGTAATGCCGGACGGCAGCCCATCGGCGCGCATGCCGGCCGGCACGGCCAGCGCGGACAGATCGGCCAAATTGGCGAAGTTGGTGTAGACACCCAGGCGGGAATTGAGCGTGACCGGGTCTGCCTCAAGCTGGGCGATGGTGTAGATGGACGGCGAGGTCGGCACGACCAGCGCGTCAAAGCCTTCCAGCGCGCGATGGATCTGGCGGGTCAGTTCGGCGCGCCGGTACTCTGCCTTGAACGCGTCCAGCGCGCTGTAGTTCGCGGCCTGCTCGACGATGCCGCGCACCACCGGATTGATGGCGCCAGGGTTTTCGTTCCACAACGCTTCCACCGCGGCAAAGCGTTCAGCCACCCACGGTCCTTGGTACAGCAGCGCGGCCAGTTCGCTGAACGGGGCGAAGTCGATGGGCTCGACCTGGGCGCCATCCGCGCGCAACGCACGCACCGCGTCGTCGAACACGGCGGCGGCCTGCGTGTCGCCAAAGAATTCCAGCGACGCGGGCACGGCCAGGCGCGGCGCCTTCGGCCACGGCAGCGACGCGCCCGCCGGCATGGCGCGCGAATACGGATCTGCGTCATCAAAACCGCCCGCCACCTGCGCCACCTTGTCGGCGTCGTCCACGGTCAGCGCAAAGATCGACACGCAATCGAGCGTGCGGCACGCGGGCACCACGCCTGCGGTGCTGAGCCAACCCTTGGTGGGCTTGAGCCCGACGATATTGTTGAAGCCGGCGGGCACGCGGCCGGAGCCCGCCGTATCGGTGCCTAGCGAAAACGCCGCGATGCCGCGCGCAACCACCGACGCGGAGCCGGAGCTGGAGCCGCCGCTGACGTAGGCGGGATCAAACGTGTTGGCCACGGCGCCATGCGGCGAGCGCGTGCCCACCAGGCCGGTCGCGAACTGGTCCAGATTGGTCTTGCCGATCAGGATGGCGCCGGCCGCGCGCAGACGCCGCACGACGGTCGCATCTTCCTGCGCCGTGTACGCGAACTCGGGGCACGCCGCGGTCGTGGGCCAGCCCGCCGCATCGATGTTGTCCTTGATGGCGAAAGGCACGCCATACAGCGGCAGGCGCGAGATGTCGCCCCCTGCCGCGGCCAGCAGCAGGCGCAGACCATCGAGTTGTTCGTCTAGCTGCACGCAGTCCACGCGCCGTATCCAGGCGTTGTCCTCCGCGTCGTCCGGGGCGGCCGCGTAGCCGGCCAACAAGCCTTCAGGCTGCGCACCGTCACGGTAGGCGGCCTGCCATTGCGCGATCGTCCAACCGGCGGAGTGCTTCTGCGTTGCTGCGGCATTCATGCTGGAATCCTTTCTTGTATACAAGTACGGATTCCCAAGCAAAGTGCGTGCCATGTTGGCGGCGCGCGGCGCTTTCCCTCTGAAACGCGGCAGGACCGCGCGCCCGCGGCCTTCGCATGCGATGGCTGCGGCGTGCAAGCCGCACCATCATCGCGCGCATCGCGCACCGATTGTGTGCAGACGGCACCGTTCTGATCACGCCCGCGCGGCGCAGCCATCGCCACACGCCTTCGCGTAAACCCGCCCGCTTCATACAGCAGCCGCATGCCTGCCAGAACTTGGCACGCGTTTTGCTTTTGACTCCCTGTGCGACTGCTTTTTCAGAACGTTCTCTCGCCGGCCAGGCCGGCACCTTCCATCCAGGAGTCACTATGAAACGCAGACTAGCCCTTAAGCAACTGACCGCCGCGAGCCTCTTGGCCATGACCGGATGGATGCCGCAGGTCCACGCCGCCGAGGACACCATCAAGGTCGGCATCCTGCATTCGCTGTCGGGCACGATGGCCATCTCGGAAACGTCACTCAAGGACGTGGCCCTGATGACCATCGAAGAGATCAACGCCAACGGCGGCGTGATGGGCAAGAAGCTCGAGGCCGTGATCGTCGACCCCGCGTCGAACTGGCCGCTGTTTGCCGAGAAGTCGCGCCAGCTCCTGTCGCAGGACAAGGTGGCCGTGGTCTTCGGCTGCTGGACGTCGGTGTCGCGCAAGTCGGTGCTGCCGGTGTTCAAGGAGCTGAACGGTCTGCTGTTCTACCCCGTGCAGTACGAAGGCGAAGAGCTGGAGAAGAACGTGTTCTACACGGGCGCGGCGCCCAACCAGCAAGCCATTCCCGCCGTGGAATACCTGATGAGCGAAGACGGCGGCGGCGCCAAGCGCTTCGTGCTGCTGGGCACGGATTACGTCTACCCCCGCACCACCAACAAGATCCTGCGCGCCTTCCTGCATTCCAAGGGCGTGAAGGACAGCGACATCGACGAGGTCTACACCCCGTTCGGCCACTCCGACTACCAGACCATCGTCGCGAACATCAAGAAGTTCGCCACCGGCGGCAAGACGGCCGTGATCTCGACCATCAACGGCGACTCGAACGTGCCCTTCTACAAGGAGCTCGGCAACGCGGGCCTGAAGGCCACCGACGTGCCGGTTGTGGCGTTCAGCGTGGGCGAAGAGGAACTGCGCGGCGTGGACACCAAGCCGCTGGTCGGCCACCTGGCCGCGTGGAATTACTTCCAGTCCGTCAAGAACCCCGTCAACGACGCGTTCATCGCAAAGTGGAAGGCCTACGCCAAGGCCAAGAACCTGCCCAACGCCAACACGGTCGTGACGAACGATCCGATGGAAGCCACCTACATCGGCATCCATATGTGGAAGCAGGCCGTTGAACAGGCCAAGACCACCGACGTGGACAAGGTCATCGCCGCGATGGGCGGGCAGAAGTTCAACGCGCCGGACGGCTACACGATCGAGATGGACAAGACCAACCACCACCTGCACAAGCCCGTCTACATCGGCGAGATCAAGGCGGACGGCCAGTTCAGCGTGGTGTGGAAGAGCAAGGGTCCGATCCGCGCCCAGCCCTGGAGTCCGTACATCCCGGGCAACGAAGGCAAGCAAGGTCTCTAGTCCCCAGTCTCAACCCGCCCCAAGGAAAAGGCAGCCATGCGCATCGCGGCAATCGCACACTTCTTGCCTCGTTTCCTCCTGGCATGGCTGATCGCCGTGCCGGCGCTGGCCGCTCCCGCGGCCGCCGCCGGCGTGGACCAGGCCCTGCTTGCGCCGCTGGCCGGCGACGACACCGACGCCAGGCTGCAAGCGATTGCCGCGCTGGGCCAACTGCCGGACCCCGGCGCCGCAGCGGTACTGCAGGCGCTGGGCAACGACCAGCTCTACGCCACCGCCGACGGCCGCGTGCTGATCGGCACCGGCGGGCCGCGCGCCACCGATCCGACCACCGGGGCGGTGGTGGACCTGCCCGCCGGCGCGGGCACCATCTCCATCAACAACCGCCTGCGCCGCGCCATCGAGGCCGCGCTGGCGGGTTCCCGCCTGTTTTCCGACAACGCCAACGAGCGCCTCGCCGCGGCCCGGCGGCTGCAGCAGACCGGCGACCCCGCGCGCCTGCCCATGCTCGACAAGGCGCTGGCGGCGGAAAAGAACGAGGCCGTGCGCGACGCGCTGCTGATCGCGCAGGCCAATCTGGAACTGAAAAGCGAAGACGCCGCCAAGCGCCGCCACGCGGTGCAGGTGCTGGGCGACACGAAGAATGCTGCCTTCCGGCCGACGCTGGCGGCGCTGACGCAGGAGCGCGACGGCGCCTACGCGGAACCTGATGCCGGCGTGCGCGAGGCGGCCGCCAACGCGGTGAAGCAGATCGACCGGCACCTGGCCACGATCGAATGGGCCGGCAATCTCTTCTACGGCGTCAGCCTGGGCAGCGTGCTGCTGCTGGCCGCGCTGGGCCTTGCGATCACCTTCGGCCTGATGGGCGTCATCAACATGGCGCACGGCGAGCTGCTGATGATCGGCGCCTACGTTACATACGTGGTGCAGACCGTGTTCCGCGCCTGGCTACCGGGATGGCTGGACTGGTATGTCGTGGCCGCGCTGCCGCTTGCCTTCGTGGTGACGGCGCTGGTGGGCATGGCGCTGGAACGCACGGTAATCCGCTGGCTGTATGGCCGCCCGCTTGAAACGCTGCTGGCCACCTGGGGCATCAGCCTGATGCTGATGCAGGGCGTGCGGTCGCTGTTCGGCGCGCAGAACGTGGAGGTCGGCAACCCCAGCTGGATGTCGGGCGGCGTGACCGTGCTGGGCGGGCTGGTGCTGACGTACAACCGGCTCGTCATCATCGGCTTTGCCTTCTTTGTGGTGTTTCTGGTGTGGGCCCTGCTGAACCACACGCGGCTTGGCCTCTTCGTGCGCGCCATCACGCAGAACCGGCGCATGGCCGATTGCGTGGGCGTGCCCACCGGCCGCGTCGACATGCTGGCCTTCGGCCTGGGCTCCGGCATCGCCGGGCTGGCGGGCGTGGCGCTGTCCCAACTGGGCAACGTGGGACCGGATCTGGGCCGCGGCTACATCGTCGACTCGTTCATGGTGGTAGTGCTGGGCGGCGTGGGCCAGCTTGCCGGCACCGTCATCGCCGCACTGGGCCTGGGCGGCGTGAATAAATTCCTGGAGCCTTACGCGGGAGCTGTCATGGCCAAGATCACCATCCTGGTGCTCATCGTGCTGTTTGTCCAAAAGCGGCCGCAAGGCCTGTTCGCCCCCAAGGGCCGGAGCGTCGAATGAAACAGAACGCGCTGACCGACCTCACCCTGCTGGCGCGCCGCCCGATCTTCTCGGGCCGGGTGTGGGCCGCGCTGGCCGCGGGCGTCGTCCTGCTGGCCCTTCTGCCGCTGATGAACCTGTGGTTCCCGCCCGGCCATGCGCTGCATGTGTCCGCCTATGCCGTGGCGTTGCTGGGCAAGTTCATGTGCTACGCCATGGCGGCGCTGGCGCTGGATCTCGTGTGGGGCTACGCGGGCATCCTGTCGCTGGGCCACGGCCTGTTCTTTGCGCTGGGCGGCTACGCGCACGGCATGTACCTGATGCGCGCCATCGGCCGCGACGGCGTCTACCAAAGCGACCTGCCAGACTTCATGGTGTTTTTGGACTGGAAGACCTACCCCTGGTACTGGTCCTTCACGGAACACTTCTGGTACGCGATGCTGCTGGTGGTGCTGGTGCCCGGCGTGCTGGCCTTCGTCTTCGGCTACTTTGCCTTCCGCTCGCGCATCAAGGGCGTGTACTTCTCGATCATCACGCAGGCGCTGACCTTTGCCGCGATGCTGCTGTTCTTTCGCAACGACACGGGCTTTGGCGGCAACAACGGTTTTACCGACTTCAAGCGCATCCTGGGCTTTGACATCACCGCGCCGGGCACACGCGCCACGCTGTACTGGGTGACGCTCGCGGCGCTGGCCGGCGCGCTGATCGTGGCGCGCATGGTTACACAAAGCAAGCTGGGCCGTGTGCTGACCGCCGTGCGCGACGCCGAAAGCCGCGTGCGCTTCATCGGCTACGACCCGCTGGGCTTCAAGCTGTTCGTGTGGACGCTGTCGGCCGTGCTTTGCGGCATCGCCGGCGCGCTGTACGTGCCGCAGGTCGGCATCATCAATCCCGGCGAGATGTCCACCGAAAACTCCATCGAGATGGTCATCTGGGTGGCGACCGGCGGGCGCGGCACGCTGATCGGTCCCATCATCGGCGCGGGCGCCGTCAACGGGCTGAAGACCTGGTTCACCAGCGTGCTGCCGGAATACTGGCTATATGCGCTGGGCCTCATCTTCGTGCTGGTGACCCTGTTCCTGCCAACCGGCATCGTCGGTCTTGCCCGCCGCATCGCGGCCCGCATCCAGGAGAAGAAGGCATGACCACCACGCACACCGAATCGGCAACGCTGGACGGCGGCCCGAGCGGCGACGCCGGCTATGGCCGCGTCAGCCCCAAGGGCCTGGACACCAGCCACGGCGCCATCCTGTACCTGGAAGGCATCACGGTCAGCTTCGACGGCTTCAAGGCGCTGAACGACCTGACGCTGGACATCGGCGTGGGCGAACTGCGCTGCATCATCGGCCCCAACGGCGCGGGCAAGACCACGATGATGGACGTTATCACCGGCAAGACGCGGCCCACGGCGGGCACGGCCTACTTCGGCCAGAGCATCGACCTGACGACGCTGAGCGAGGCGCAGATTGCGCACGCGGGTATCGGCCGCAAGTTCCAGCGCCCCACGGTGTTCGAGCAGCACACGGTGTTCGAGAACCTGGAGCTGGCGATGAAGACGGACAAGCGCGTCCGCCCCACCCTGTTCTCGCGGCTGTCCGGCGAACAGGCCGACCGGATCGGCGAGACGCTCGACCTGATCCGGCTGCGGCCCGAGGTCTGGCGGCCCGCTGGCCTCTTGTCTCACGGTCAGAAGCAGTGGCTGGAGATCGGCATGCTGCTGATGCAGGAGCCGCAGTTGCTGCTGCTGGACGAACCCGTGGCCGGCATGACCGACGCCGAGACCGAACGCACCGGCGAACTCTTGAACGAATTGCGTGGCCGGCATTCCCTGATGGTGGTGGAACACGACATGGACTTCGTGAACCAGATCGCGGGCGATGGCAAGGTGACGGTGCTGCACGAGGGGTCGGTGCTGGCCGAAGGCCCGATGAGCCGCGTGCAGGCCGACCCGCGCGTGATCGAAGTCTATCTGGGGCGCTGAACATGCTGGACGTAAGCACGATCGACCAATACTACGGCGGCAGCCACACCCTGCGCGGCGTGTCGCTGTCGGTGCGGCAAGGCGAGTGCCTGGCGCTCTTGGGCCGCAATGGCGTGGGCAAGACCACCCTGCTCAAGTGCGTCATGGGCGTGCTGCCCGTGGCGCGCGGCGGTATCGCCTTCGACGGCGCCGACATCACCCGCCTCGCGCCGCACCAGCGCGCCGCGCGAGGCATGGCCTATGTGCCGCAAGGCCGCGACATCTTCGCGCGGCTGACGGTCGAAGAGAACATCCTGATGGGCATGGCGACCAAGCCCGCGGCCCGCGCACGCCGCATCAAGGAGGAAGTCTTCGAGCTGTTCCCGGTGCTGAAAAGCATGCTGTCGCGGCGCGGCGGCGATCTGTCGGGGGGGCAACAGCAGCAGTTGGCCATCGCGCGGGCGCTGGTGGCCGAACCCAAGCTCATCATCCTGGACGAGCCCACCGAAGGCATCCAGCCGTCCATCATCAAGGACATCGCGCGGGTTATCCACATGCTGCGCCAGCGCGGCGACATCGCGATCCTGTTGTGCGAACAGTATTTCGATTTCGCGCGCGAACTCGCGGATCAGTTCGTGGTGCTGTCGCGCGGTGAAGTGGTGGCAAGCGGCGGGCGCGATGCCATAGACGGCGAGGACGTGCGGCGTCATCTGTCGGTGTGATGCGTGGCGCCGGGCCACGGTACGGCGCCGCGAATGGACTATGCTCCGGTTTTGCATTGCGCCAAACCCAAAACAGGAGCCCTCATGTCCGACGTCACCATCTATCACAACCCCAAATGCGGCACCTCCCGCAACACGCTGGGCCTGATCCGCAATGCCGGCATCGAGCCGCAGGTCGTGCTGTACGTGGAAACGCCGCCCTCGCGCGACACGCTCCAGGCGCTGTTCAAGCAGGCTGGCATCAGCGTGCGTGACGCGCTGCGCGAAAAGGGCACGCCCTATGCGGAACTCGGCCTGGATGACACGTCGCTGTCGGATGACGCGCTGCTGGACGCGATCGAACAGCATCCGATCCTTCTGAACCGCCCCTTTGTGTCGACGCCGCTGGGCGCGAAGCTGTGCCGGCCGTGTGAGCTGGTGCTGGACATTCTTCCGTCGCCGCAGAAGGGTGCCTTCTCGAAGGAAAGTGGCGAGCCGGTTATCGACGCGCAAGGCAATCGCATCCAGAAGTAGACGCGGGCGCGCAATTCAGACTTGGCAACGACGAAGGGGCAGCGATTCTTTACGCTGCGCTATTGAAATTCCAACCGGCCGACCACTCTATAGCCGTGATCCTGGCCCGCAAAACAGGGACTAACGTCGCCGCATTTGTGGGCAACGGAATCGGAATTCACGGTCTTTGGTGAAGTTTTGGCGAATCGCCCATATCGCATACAAAAAAGCCCATTCGGAAGGCCAATTCGCCGCCTCTGCAAGGAAACTGAAGGGAAGCCGAACTACCATCGCAGCAAGCAAGTTATTACAGCGCGATGACGTGTCATGAATTCCCTGGAAGCCCTCAACCAGTCCCTATTTCTACTGATCAACGCCGCCCCCGCCACGCCGGACTGGCAGATCCACGCCGCCATGCTGGTGGCGAACAAGCTCATCCTGCTGGTGCCCGGCGTCATGGCCATCGTATGGCTATGGGGCAAGGAAGCCCAGCGCAGCCTGATGCTCAAGGCGTTGGCCAGCATTACCGTGGCGCTGGGCGTCAGTTATCTGTGCGGCGTGCTGTGGCCGCATCCGCGGCCCTTCGTCGCCGGTCTGGGGCACGCGTTTTTCACGCACAAGGCCACCTCGTCCTTTCCCAGCAATCACACGATCATCATCGCGACCTTTGCCTTTGCGCTGATCCTGGACCGGCGCTGGGCCGGATGGGGCTGGCTGGCGTTGGCGGGCGCCGTGCTCGTGGGAACGTCGCGCGTCTATCTGGGCGTGCATTTTCCGCTGGATATCGCGGGCGGGTTGCTGCTGGCGCCTGTTGCCGCCGCCGTTACGATTCCCGTCTGGCGCCGTGCGGGCGCACCGTTAACCGCCGTGACGCAGGGCTTGTATCGCAAGGTGCTGGCCCTGCCGATTGCGCGAGGATGGATTCGGGCGTGACGGCGGACGCGACGCCCGGGGCGGCAGCGGCCGCGAAGGCCGCGCCCTTCCCCGCCCTGCCGCCTCAATTCACCGCGACCTTCGCTTCCTTGACCAGCTTCGCGTAATTCGCGGTATCCGCGCCGATGCGCGCCTTCATCTCCGCGGGCGTATCGCCGATCGGCACCGCGCCGATCTCGGCCATGCGGCGCGTGAAGTCCGGCGAACGGATGATCTTCACCATCTCGGCATTCAGCCGGTCGACCACCTCCTTGGGCGCCGCCGCCGGCGCCAGCACGCCGAACCACGTGCCCATGTTGAAGGGCTTCAGGCCGGCCTCTTCCATGGTCGGCACGTCCGGCAGCGCGGCCGAGCGCTGGTTGGTGGTGACGGCCAGCGCGCGCAGCTTGCCGCTCTGGATGTGTGCGAGCACCGGCGTTATGGTGTCGAACGACATGTCGATCTGACCGCCCAGCAGATCGGTGGTCAACGGTCCGCTGCCCTTGTACGGCACATGCAGCAACTGCACATGGCCCGCGCGTTCGAACTGCGCGCCGATCAGGTGCTGCCCCGTGCCCATGCCGTTGGAGCCGTAGGTCAGCTTGCCGGGCGAAGCCTGCGCCAGTTTCAACAGCGACGCCACGTCCTTGGCTTGCACCTTCGGATTGACGACCAGCACGTTGGGCACCAGCGCCACCGTGGTGACCGGCGCGAAGTCCTTCTGGAAGTCGTAGTGCAGGCTTTTGTAGACGCTGGTGGCGATGGTGTGATGAACCGCGCCCATCAGTAGCGTGTAGCCGTCGGGCGCGGCCTTGGCGACATAATCCGCGCCCAGCGTCGAACCGGCGCCGGGCTTGTTCTCGACCACTACCGGTTGGCCCAGGCTCTTGGCCAATTCCTGTCCCAGCGCACGCGCCAGCACATCCGTCGTGCCGCCAGCCGGAAACGGCACGATCAGGTTCACAGGACGCGCGGGATAGGACTGCGCCTGCGCGCCGCCCGCGAACGAAACGCCGATCAGGCAGGCGAACGCCAAGGCGCGCGCGGTCATCGCTTTCTTATGCATGATTTGTCTCCTGACTACGAATGAACTTCGCTTGTTGTTGTGATGCCGGGCGCAGGCGTCGGATCTGAAGTCCTCGTACCTGCGCCGGGGGGCTGCCAATGTCGTATCTCCAGGTGTTTGACACCCGTTGAAGCACTGCGCCAAACCGGCCGTTTTCTCCATAGGGTGTCAGACACCTACGCATGCGTTGAAACACTCATCGCCAGGTGTCTGACACCCGCTGAAGCACTGCGCCAAGCCGACCATCCTCTCCCCCGGGTGTCAGACACCGACATCGGTGCACGGTGTCTGCGCCCGGAATCCCGCTACGCCGCCTTCGCCTGCGCCGATTCCGCCAGCTTCGCGCAGACCGCCTTGGTGACCTGCTCGGTCGTGGCGCGGCCGCCCAGGTCGCCGGTGTGCAGCGCGGGATCGGCGGTGACGCTTTCGATGGCCTGCATCAGCCGTGCTGCCGCTTCGGTTTCGCCCAGGTGCTCAAGCAGCATCACCACCGACCAGAACGTCCCGACCGGATTGGCGAGTCCCTTGCCCATGATGTCGAAGGCGGAGCCGTGAATGGGTTCGAACATGGACGGATAGCGGCGTTCGGGGTCGATGTTGCCGGTCGGCGCGATGCCCAGGCTGCCCGCCAGCGCGGCCGCCAGGTCGCTCAGGATGTCCGCATGCAGGTTGGTGGCAACGATGGTGTCCAAGGTCGCGGGCCGGTTGACCATGCGGGCGGTGGCGGCGTCGACCAGTTCCTTGTCCCAGGTCACGTCGGGGAATTCGCGGCTGACCTGCACGGCGATTTCATCCCACATCACCATGGCGTGGCGCTGCGCGTTGGACTTGGTGACGACCGTCAGCAGCTTGCGTGGCCGCGACTGCGCCAACTTGAACGCGAAGCGCAGGATGCGCTCGACGCCGGCGCGCGTCATGATCGAC
This sequence comes from Achromobacter sp. 1012554356, assembly GCF_059760815.1. NCBI lineage: Bacteria > Pseudomonadati > Pseudomonadota > Betaproteobacteria > Burkholderiales > Alcaligenaceae > Achromobacter > Achromobacter sp. 1012554356. The sequence continues at coordinate 54,051 of NZ_JCBANC010000035.1, forward strand.
ACGTCGGTCGCGGCCTCGATGGGATGGCCTTGATGCACGCGGCCGCCGACGCCCGAGTACTCGCCTTCGGAGTTCTCGCGCACGATCACCCAATTCAGTTGCTCGGGCGTGCAGCGCTTGAGCGGCGCGTCGATGCCCGGCAGGATGCGCGTGGGACGCACGTTGGCGTACTGGTCGAAACCCTGGCAGATCTTCAGGCGCAGGCCCCACAAGGTGATGTGGTCGGCGATGTCGGGATCGCCGGCCGAGCCGAACAGGATCGCGTCCTTGTCGCGCAGCGCGTCCAGCCCGTCGGACGGCATCATGACGCCATGCTTGCGGTAGTAGTCGCCGCCCCAGTCGAAATCTTCAAATTCGAACCGCAGACCGCCCTGGGCCGCGAGTTCCTGCATGACGCGCTGGCCGGCGGGAATCACTTCCTTGCCGATGCCGTCGCCGGGAATGGTTGCAATACGATAGGTCTTCATGGTGCCAGCGCTCCGTGCGAATGAGTCTGCTGGCACTGTACCGAGCCCGGCGCGCAGCGCACGCGCCCAAATTCACAACATTTTCAACCTGCAGTTGAAAGTGCGGAATGGGTCGGCGGCTGCGCGCTGCGCCAGCCGGCCTCGTGCGCCAGCAGCCAGCGCTTGCGGTGCAGACCGCCGCCGTAGCCCGTCAGCGCGGCGTTGGCGCCGATCACGCGATGGCAGGGAATGACGATGCCCACGGGATTGGCGCCATTGGCCAGCCCGACCGCGCGCACGGCAGTCGGCCGGGAAATCCGCGCCGCAAGCGTGCCGTAGCTGACGGTGCAGCCGCCGTCGATGCCGCGCAGCGCGTGCCAGACCTGCTGCTGGAATGGCGTGCCGCCGAAGGCGACCGGAAGATCCGTGATGGCGTCCACGTCGCCGTCGAAATACGCTTGCAGCGCGCGGCTTGCCTGCGAGGGCTGCGAAGCGTCCTGCAGTTGCACCACGCCCCGGCCATACTGCCGCTGCAACAGCAGGTGCATGCGGGGTTCGTAGTCTTCCCAGTCCACGGCGCGCAGGCCGTCCTGCGCATCCGTCAGCACGAGCATTCGGCCGATGGGCGTGGGCACGCGTTCCAGCAAAAAAGTGTGTACCGGCATAATGTCGCTCCGGATAGGTGTGCAAGCCGCCAATATAGACCCGCCGCCGGACCGGGCGCTGGCGGTTTTCGGACAGCAGTGTGACATTCACAACCCTGTCCGAAAACCGCTAGATCTTGCCCGCCGGAGGGCGGTAGCATCGCTTCATGAACCTGAACCACGATGCCTGCTACAGCGCCATCCAGGTGCGCGACGCCCGTTACGACGGCCGCTTCTTCACGGCCGTCAAGACCACCCGCATCTATTGCCGCCCGGTCTGTCCGGCGCGCACGCCCCTGTCGAAAAACGTCACGTTCTTCACGACGGCTGCGGCCGCGCAGGAGGCCGGTTTCCACCCTTGTCTGCGCTGCCGGCCGGAAACCGCACCGGAGGTCGGCCCTGGCCACGAGTTGCCGGCCAGCGTGGCGCGCGCGTTGCAGCGCATCGAGCTGGGCGCGCTGGACGAGGCAGGTGTCGATGCGCTGGCGCAGCGCCTGGGCGTCGGCGAGCGGCAGTTGCGCCGCCAGTTCCGTCAGCACCTGGGCGCCTCGCCCGTCGCGTTTGCGCAGACGCGGCGCGTGCTGCTGGCCAAGCAGCTCATCCATGAAACGCAGTTGCCCATGGCCGAGATCGCGTTTGCCGCGGGTTTCGGCAGCATCCGCCGGTTCAACGAGGTGTTTCTGGACCTGTTCGGCCGGGCGCCCGGCGAACTGCGGCGTTCAGGCAAGCCGGAGGTGCCGGCGGGCCAAGATGGGGAAATCAAACTGCTCCTGCGCTACCGCCCGCCCTACGACTGGGACGCCATGCTGGCCTTCCTGCGGCTGCGCGCCATCCCCGGCGTCGAGTCTGTGATTGGCGACACCTATGCGCGCACCGTCAGCCTGGACGGCGTGCAGGGCACGGTCACGGTCCGGCCGGGCGCGGGCGACGCGCTTCAAGTGACGGTGCGCTTTCCTCGCCTGCAGTCGCTGCCGGCGATCATCGCGCGTTTACGCCGCGTGTTCGATCTGGCCAGCGACCCGGCGGCAATCGCGGCGCAATTTGCGGCGGATCCGATCATGACGGCACTGATGCAGGCGCGGCCGGGGCTGCGCGTGCCGGGCGCGTGGGACGGGTTTGAACTGGCCATGCGGGCGGTGCTGGGACAGCAGATCACGGTGGCCGCGGCCATCCGGCTGGCCGGCAAGCTGGTCGCGGCGCATGGCATGCCGCTGGCGCAGCCGGACGGCGCGCTGACGCACGTCTTCCCCGAGCCGGAGGCGGTGGCCGCCGCCGAACTGGCCTCGCTGGGCATGCCGCGCAGCCGCGCCGCGACGCTGTCCGCTGTGGCTGCGGCAGCCGTCGCGGACCCGCATCTCTTTGACGCCGCCGCCGATCTGGAAGACGCCGTGCGGCGGCTGCGCACGATACGGGGCGTGGGGGAATGGACGGCGCAGTACATCGCGCTGCGTCAGTTGCGCGAGCCGGATGCGTTTCCGTATGCGGATATCGGCCTGATCCGCGCGCTGGAAAAACTGGAGTCGCGGCCCTACACGCCCGCACAGCTTCTGGCGCGGTCCGAGGCCTGGCGGCCGTGGCGCGCCTACGCGGCGCAGCATCTGTGGACGTCGTGAGCGCGGCCGGTCAGCGGCCTCGTCACCACCGCCCTTCCGACCCCTCGCCAAAGTACGCCACCAGGAAATCCACAAACACCCGCACCTTGGCGGACAGGTGGTGCCGTTCGGGAAAGACGGCGTAGATGTCCGCCTGCGGCAACGCGTAGTCCTCTAGCACCTGCACCAGCCGGCCGCTGCGCAGGTAACGTGCCAGGTCCCATTCCGCGCGCTGCAGAATGCCCAGGCCGGCCAGTCCCCAGGTCAGCGTGACCTCCCCATCATTGCTGCTGAGGTTGCCGCGCACTTTCACGGTTTCGCTGCGCCGGCCCTTGGTGAACCGCCACAGGCCATAGGCGGCTTCGTTCTGGCGCAGCACGATGCACTGGTGCCGCGCCAGGTCGTGCGGCGTGGCCGGCGTGCCATGCTTTTTCAGGTAGCCGGGCGACGCGCAGACCAGGCGCCGGTTGGGCGCGATCTTGCGGGCGATGAGACTCGTGTCCGGCAAATCGCCAAAGCGCACGGCGACGTCGAAGGCCTCGCGCACGAAGTCGGCCGGCCGGTCGGTCAGCTGCAATTGCAGCGAGACCTCGGGATACTGCTGCGCGAACTCCGCGATGGCGGGCGCGATGTAGCTGCGGCCGAATCCCAGCGGCGCATTGACCTTGAGCAGGCCGCGCGGGGCCGCCTGACGGCTGGCGATGAGCGCGTCCAGATCGTCGATTTCGCCCAGGATGCGCCGGGCGTTCTCAAGATAGACCTCGCCCTCGGCGGTGAGGCTCAGGCGCCGGGTACTGCGGTTAAAGAGCCGCACGCCAAGACGCGCCTCGATCTGCGCTAGCCGCTTGCTGACGGCGGCGGGCGTGACGTCAAGCTCACGCGCCGCGGCCGACATGCCGCCCGCGCGCGCAAGTTCAACGACAAGGAGCAGTTCGCTGGAATGCCCCATCTGTGCGGCTCGCGCGGCTTAGTCGCGGAAGTTTTCGAACTGCAGCGGCAGCTCGACGTCGGTCTTTTTCAGCAGCGCGATGGCGGTTTGCAGATCGTCGCGCTTCTTGCCTGAGATGCGCAGCTTGTCACCGTTGATCTGCGATTCGACCTTGAGCTTGGCGTTCTTGATGGCGGCGATGAGCTTCTTGGCCACGGGCTGTTCGATGCCCTGCTTGATGGTGACCTTCTGGCGGGCGCCGCCCAGGTTTTCGAGCGGGTCGGCCACGTCCAGGCAGCGCACGTCGATACCGCGGGCCGACAGGCGGCCGCGCAAAATGTCCAGCATCTGCTTGAGCTGGAACGCGCTGGAAGCGACCTGGGTCACGACATAGCCCTCGAGTTCGAACTTGGCTTCGGTGCCCTTGAAGTCGAAGCGCGTGGACAGCTCGCGGTTGGCTTGGTCGACGGCGTTGGTCAGTTCGTGTTTGTCGACTTCGGAGACGACGTCAAAAGTAGGCATGACACGGGATCCTGTAAAAATTGGCGAAAAATGCAATGCCCGCCATTTTACCGGCCCCGCGCCCGGCGTCACGCCGTCATGTGGTGACGACCAGCAGTCGCTCCGGCTGCAGCGGGTGCGGCATGACGTGGGCGTCGATGCCGTAGGCCAGGAACAGGTTCTTCGGCGTCAGCACCTCTGCCGGCGTGCCGGCCGCAATGCCGCGGCCGCCGCACAAGAGGAGCAAGCGGTCGCACCAGCGCGCCGCCAGGTTCATGTCGTGCAGGATCACCAGTACCCCCGTATCGCCGTCGTGGGCCAGGCCCGCCGCGACGCGCAAGAGGTCGCCCTGATGCTTGGGATCCAGGCTGGCGGTGGGCTCATCCAGCAGCAGATAGCGTGGTTCCCCCTGCGTGCGCGCGGCCTTGCACTGCACCAGCACCCGTGCGAACTGCACGCGCTGCTGCTCGCCGCCGGACAGCTCGGGATAGCGGCGCGCATTCAGATGCAACACGTCGGCCCAGCCCAGCGCCTGATCCACCAGCGCGTCCACCTGCGCGGGCGACAGTTCCGGAAACGGGTACGCCCCCATCGCCACCACGTCGCGCACGTCCAGATCGAAACTGAGTCCGGGCTTTTGCGGCAGCACGGCGCGCAGGCGGGCCTGCTGGCGGTGCGCCAGTTGCTGCACGTCGGCATCGCCCAGACGGACCGTGCCGGCATCGGGCGTCAGTTCGGCGGACATCGCGCCCAGCAGCGTCGACTTGCCCGCCCCATTGGCGCCCAACAGGCCCACCACCTCGCCGGGCCGCACCGCCAGCGACACCTTGTCCAGGATGCGGTTGCCCCCGCGCGTCAAAACGAGATCGTCGGCTGCAAGCATCAACCGTGCCTCCGGCCGCGCGCCAGCAGCCACAAGAAAAAGGGTCCGCCCACCAGGCTGGTCACCAGCCCGATCGGCAGCTCGGCCGGCACGACGGCGACACGCGCCAGCCAGTCGGCCAGCGTCAGCGCCAACGCGCCGCCCAGCACGCAGGCGGGCAGCAGCCAGCGGTGGTTCGCGCCGAGCGTCATGCGCACCAGATGCGGCACCACCAGGCCGACAAAGCCGATGCCGCCAGTAGCGGCGACCAGTGGTCCGACGATCAGTGCGCACGCCAGCACGAGCTGCGCGCGCACGCGCTTGAGCGCGTAGCCCAGGTGCTGCGCTTCGCGCTCGCCTAGCAGCAAGGCATTCATGACGCGCCACTGGCGCATCAGCCACCACGACATCAGCAGCACCCACGGCCCCAGGAACGCCAGCAGCGTCCAGTTGGCGCCTGCCAGGCTGCCCATCGTCCAGAAAGTGAGATCACGCAATTGCGCATCATTGGCCACGAATGTGAACAGACCAATCATGGCGCCCGCCACCGCGTTGATGGCAATGCCCGCGAGCAGCAGTCCCGCCATACCGGGCACGCGCCGCCCCAGCGTGTACGCGCAAAAAGTGGCAAGCAGGCTGCCCGCGAAGGCGGCCGGCGCCAGCACCCAGAAACCGCCCGAGGTCAGCACGATGGCGGCCACCGCGCCCAGCGAGCCGCCCGCCGAAATGCCGATGAGGCCGGGCTCGGCCAGCGGATTGCGAAACAGCGCCTGCATCGCCGCGCCCGTGATGGCCAGCGCGGCGCCCGCCACCATCGCAAACAGCACCCGAGGCAGCCGGATGTCGATCAGCACGTTGCGCCACAGCGCATCTGACGCGGCGGGGTCGCCGAACAGCAGCCCGGGCATGTCGCGCAGCGGAATCTGCACCGCGCCGCTGCTGCTGGCGGCCAGCGCCACCCCCACCAGCGCGGCGCCCAAAACTGCCAGCGCCAGCGGCGCGGAGACGCGCTTTGCGCTAGCGCCCCATGACACCGGCCGCCTCCCGCTTGAGTTCGGTCAGCGCCAACGGCAGGCGCGGGCCCATGCCCAAGAGGAGCAGGTCATCCATGACGATGACGCGCTTGCGCGCGGCGGCGGGCGTGGACGCCAGTCCAGGAAGCGCCAGCAGCTTGTCCACGCCGCCGGACGCTTCCAGCGAAGTGCGCGTCACCACGATGAGGTCCGGTGCCAGCGCGCTGACCGCTTCGGCCGAGAGCGGCTTGTAGCCCTGCTGGTCCTTGAGCACATTGGCCAACCCCGCCATCGTCATGACTTCGTTGGCCGCCGTGCCGCCGCCCGCGCCTTGCAGCGTGCCGGTGCGGTTCATTACCAGAATGGCGCGCGCGCCGGTGACCGGAATCGCCTCGACCGCCTTCAGGTCGCGGGTGATCTCGGTCACCAGGGTTTCGCCCGCCGGGGCCACGTCCAGCGCCTCGGCGATGTTGCGGATGCGCGCCTTCAGCGAATCCACCGACGGCGCGTCCGGCACGGTGACGATGCGCACGCCGACGTCACCCAGGCGCTTGAGCGCGTCGGGCGGACCGGCCTGCTCGGACGCCAGCACCAGATCGGGCTTGAGCGCCAGCACGCCCTCCACCGGCACCGCACGGTAATAGCCGACGCGCGGCAGCTTGGTCGCGGCCTCCGGGTACAGGCTGGAGAGATCGTCTCCCACCAGCTTGCCGCCCTGCCCGAGCTGATACACGATCTCGGTCACGCTGCCGCCCAGCGTCACCACCCGTTCGGGCGGGCCCGCCTGTGCGCCAGCTGCCAGGAACCATGCCGCCACTGCCAACCATTTCTTCATCGCTTTCGTTTCCTTATGCGCTCAAGCGGCCAGCGGCGCGCTGCACAGGCCGACCATCAGGTCGCGCCATTGCGGGATTTCCCGCTGACCGGGTTTGCGTTCACCGAAGAACTGCACGATCAGATCGCCCGTGCTGGCGTACACCTCCAGCGAGGTGACCCAACCGTCGGTCGTCGGCTTGTTGACCACCCATGCCGACGCGATGGCCGTGGTGTTCAGGTGCAGGTTGAACTTGGGATCCAGCACGTTGAACCACGGGCCCGTGCGGCGCAGCGACTGCACCGGACCGGAGTGAATCTGGATCATGCCGCGGTTGCCCACGAAGCACATGATGCGCAGGCCCGATTCCGACGCCGCCTGCAGCATGCGCTCGACCGCGTCGGCGGGCACCGGCTGCGCCAGATCTTCGCCGGCCGCCGTCAGGGCCGCCAGACGCGACACCTTGAACTTGCGCAGCAGCGGGAAGAATTCGTGCGTGTCCTTCATGCCCAGCCACGCTTCGCGCCAGGCGGAAGCGTCCTCGACCTGTTCGGCGTCGGCGGACGGCGCATAGGCTTCGGCCACCGGCCACTGCGACTCGCCCGCAAACCGCGCGACCAGCGCGTCCCACGCGGCGGCATCCGTGCCGTCGGTGCGGTAGACCTTGTGCACCGCCACGCCCGCGCCGTCGAAGAACTGCAGGCTTTGGCGGCCATCCTGCTCAACCGCCCAGGCCGACTTCCACGCGGTGAAGAACACGCGCAGGTCGATGTCCGGTCCCAGCACCAGGCCTACCGGACCGTCGGCCTGGATGTCCTCATACATGCCGTGACGCTCGTGCACACACCAGTCGTTGCGCGTGAGCGCCATCACTTCACCCAGCGTGCCCAGTTCGCGGAAGATCTCCTGCGGCGTGCCATGCAGCGCCGTCGCCTTCACGCCGCCACAGCCCGCGGCCACCCACTCGGCCTCGGACACGCCCAGCGCTTCCGCAAGGTTGCGGGCGCGCAGCCCGGGTTGCGACGCCGCCAGCGTTTCGTTGCGGGCGCGCAATTGCTCAGCGCGGGTCGAGAAATCGGTATTCGTCATCGTAGGCCCTCCGGCCGGTGCAAAAAAACACTGCAGAAAACCGCCGCCGGTCCGGTCAGCGCCGAATGGCGGCGGACCGAACTCAATATTGATAAGTCAGTGAGACGCGCACGCTGCGTCCCGGTTCCGTGTACCAATCCACCGCACGCGGGATCGCGGTGGCGCCCGCGGTCGGCACGTTGATGGCCTCCCAGTACTTCTTGTCGAACAGGTTGAACACGCCCGCCTGCACCTGCAAGCCCTTCACCGCGGCCGGACGCCAGTAGCCCATCAGGTCCACCACGCCATAGCCCGGCGCCTTGAAGTCGGGATTCGGCGCGTCGGCCGACGCATCGGGATACTCGACTTTGTTGCGCTGCATCGCCGTGGTGAGCATCGCGTCCACGCCCCACACGTCGCGGCCATACCCCAAGCCCAGCACCGCCTTCAACGGCGCCACGGAATTCAGGTACTGCCCCGTGCCCTCATCCTTGCCCACCGCCCAAGCCAGCGAGCCCCACGTGCGCCAACCCGGCGCAAACTTCCAGTGCGCGCTGGCCTCGGCGCCGTAGATGCGGACCTTGGCGCGGTTGACGTTGCCCGTCACGCCCAGCGGATACTGCCCCGCCCAACCGGGCTGCCACTGCGGCGAGCTGGCATTCAGCGGCACATCGCCATCGATAAAGTTCTGATAACGATTATCAAAGAACGATACCGCACCGCCGAGGTCATCGGAACCGAGCTTGGCGCCCAGCTCCCAGCCCTTGCTGGTTTCGGGCTTCAGGTACGGGTTGCCCACGCGCAGATAGGTGCCCGGGCCGCCGTAGTTGGTGTAGAGCTGGGTGGCGCTGGGCGCCTTGAAGCCGTAGGCGTATTGCGCGTAAAGGCTGAGCTGGTCCGCCGCCCGCCACGTGGCCAGCAGCTTCGGCGAGAAGCGGCTGCCGCTGTTGCTGGGCGGCAGCGCGGCCGCGTTGGGATTGCTTTCGTAGCCGGCAGTGGACTGAGGCCTCTGTTCGTAATGGTCATAGCGCAGCGCCGGCGCCAGCGTGTAGCGCCCATCCGCGAAGCTGAACTCGTCCTGCACCCACAGCGCCCACTGGTTGCCCTTGGACTGCGGCACGTCGGCCTGGTTGGTGTGCAGCATGTCGCACGCACGCGGGCCGAATGGCGCGGGCATGCCGGGACGGATCACGGGGCAGTTGTCATAGCCGCTGGAGTTCTGCTCGGTCTTGTTGCCGTACCACTCGCCGCCGAACGACCACAGTTGCGACACCGACGCGCCCGCGATGCGCTTGGTGAATTCCGTGCTGGCGCCAAAGAGCGTCTGCTGGATCGAATTGCTGCGGCCGTAGGGGCCGTTGGGAAAACCGTAGCGGAATGGGTCGCCCGGAATGATGCGGGCGCGCGCGTCCACGCCGCGGATGCCGTCCAGCGAGTTGTCCAGGCGCACGCGCTGCCAGTACACCACCGCGTTGGCCGTGTCGATCAGTCCGCCTGAATCCGGCGCCGTGTACGTGTAGTCGAACGACACGCGCTCGCGCTCGGTTTCCTTGCGGGTGCTGTTCTGGCCGATGAGGTAGCTGGTGCCCGGGCCCTGCTCCCACATGTTGTCGATGTCGGCATTGCGCTTGAAGTATTCGCCCGTCAGACCGAACAGATGCGCGCCGTCCACCCGTTGCTGCAGCTTCATCAGGAAGCTGCGCTGGTCGTAGTCTTCGGGACTGGGCTCGCTGCGCTTGGCGCCGTAGCCGCCGACGTCGCCGCGGTTGTCCAGTTCGTGACCGTTGCGCACACCCGCCTGCACCAGCCAGAACGTGTTGCTGTGGATCTGCCCGGCCAGCGCCGCGTTGGCGCCCCAGCTGTTGTCCGCGGAGTCGAAGTCGGTCTTGGCCAGCGCGCCGAAGGTCTTGCCGCCGCCCAGCAGGTCCGCCGGATTCAGAGTGTGGAGGTCGGCAATGCCCGAAATCGCGCCCGAGCCGCCGCCGGTGGCGTCCGCGCCGCGCACGATGTCCAGGCGCGACAGGCTGTTGAAGTCCACGGCTTCCAGGCCGCCCTTCACGCCGCGCGCGCCGTCGTCCAGCCACGGCAGGCGGATGCCGTCCACGCGGGTCAGCACGCGGTCCTGGTCCAGGCCGCGGATGTTGATGCTGTTGGTCGTGCGATTGAAGTTCACCCCCGGTTCCGCGCGCCGGCTGAGGTCGGTCCAGTTCCGGATCTGCAGCTCGTCCATGCGGCGGCGATCGGTGCTCGTTTCCCAGGCCGGCGTGACGACGGCGGCCTCGCCGTCGATCTGCACGGGCGCAAGCTGCGTCACACTGCCCTGCGGCAGCGCCTGCAGCACGAAGACGCCGGCGCTGCGTTCCTGCACCCCCAGCCCGCTGCCCGCCAGAAGCCGCGAGAACCCTTCATGCACGGAGTACGCCCCCTGCAATCCCGCGGTGCGGCGTTGCCCAACCAGCGCCGCATCGAACAGCACCGTGACGCCGGCGCTGTCCGCAAATCGCGGCAGCGCATCCGCCAGCGATCCCGCCGGGATGCTGTAGCCGCGCGCGCCGGCCTGCGTCACCGCGGCACCCTGCGCCTGCGCGGCAGAGACCGGCAGCATCGCGGCGGATGCGGCGGACAGGGCCAGCGCCGCGTGCACGGCAGCGGTAAGACGGGTCAGCTGGCATTGCGTGCCTCGGGCTGGTCGGGCGCCGCTTGCGCGGCCGGCGGGGTAGTAAGCCATGGTCGTCCTTTGGATCCAACAGGTATCGGCATCCGTGTGCCTATACAGACCATGACCCTCGTGAAATCAAAACCGGACAGCATTTGCAAAAATATTTTCAACGCGCCCAAAAAATGCGCGGCAACTCCGTGAATGTGGCCTGCCATGCTGGCGTGCGGCCTTACGCCGCAGCGGCGCGGGGCGCGATCGTCACCCAGTACGGCGTGCGATAGCGCACCTGCACGGGCAAGGTCGCGGGCAGCGCAGCCAGCACCGCATCCGTATCGTGCAACTGGAACGCGCCAGAGATGCGCAGGTGCGCGATCTCGGGATCGCAGCGCAGGATGCCCTGCCGGTAGCGGG